>NZ_CATKQT010000010.1:0-80818 GCF_949767855.1 Brevibacillus sp. IT-7CA2 | reverse complement strand
GAGACGAAAAGCTGTATTCCCGATTACTTGTAAAAAGTAATGGAGAATGCAGCTTTTTTTGTATTTCCGCCAGCAACTACAAATCTGATTCAAAAAAATACGTGCTCTAATAAAAGGAGCGTGAGCACAGCAGAGATCGGCGAGTGTGGTCATTATTGTGATTCCAGTCGATTATGCTATGCTGAATGACATACAGCTTTTTCAAATGAAAGAGGGATCAATATGCTTATTCTTGCAGTGGAGGATGAAAAAGCGCTGCTTCAAACAATTGCAGGAGTCCTGACCGATGAAGGATATCAGGTGGATACGGCAGAGCGCGGAGATGACGGCTTGTTATTGGCGGAACGCGGCATCTACGATTTGTTGGTCCTGGACATTATGATGCCAGGAATGGATGGTCTTTCACTGGTGAGAACGTTGCGTGCAAAAGGTATCATGACGCCAGTTTTGTTTTTAACGGCAAAAGATAGCGTAGAGTCGAGAGTCGAGGGATTGGATGCCGGAGCAGACGATTATTTGGTCAAGCCTTTTGCGGCCGAAGAACTAACGGCGAGAGTGAGAGCCCTCTTGCGCCGACAAGGGAAACAGAACGCAGAAGGCGAGCTGGCATACGGTCCTCTTTCGCTGAAGATAAATGAATATGACGGTTTTGTTGATGATGAGCCGATGAAGCTAACAACGAAGGAGTACGAGCTGCTTAAGTACTTCCTGCAAAATCGGGAGCAAATATTGACGCGCCAACAAATTTTTGACCGCGTATGGGGAATTGATTCAGAAGCGAATTACGGAGTGGTCGATTTGTATGTCCACTACCTGCGTAAGAAGCTGGGTGCTTACGAAGGCTTCATCCGAACGATCCGCAATGTGGGCTACATTTTGAAAAAGGAAGACAAATGATGTTTCGGAAAACGAGGATTCGGCTCGTAACGTTGAACGTAATAGTGGTGCTTCTCTTGTTGAACGGGCTGGGGAGTGCAGTCTACTACACGATGAAGTATCGTCTCTATTCGCAGGTGGACAGAGAAATGACCAAAGTCAGTCAAAGGCTGGCAGTTGATTCTTTGCCTCGTCTCCATCGAATTGAAGATGACCCTTTTCCATACAACCGTCAGGAGAGGAAAAAGTTTAACGATCTGGATCGCCGATATGTTTTACTTGTCTGGGATAGCTTTGGGCGTGTCATCGGGACCGCATTTGGTGACCGGCTGGAGCCAGAGGAGTATGCAGAATTCCAGCATAACGGAAAAGCAGATGGAATTGAAACGAAAACAGTGAATGGACAAGTCTATCGCGTGCAGACAGTTACCGTTCCAAAAAAGGTCGTTGTAGGCAATCGGATACAGACCGCGTACCAGTTTCAACTGATTTACAATCTGGCACCTGAGCAAAATATGCTGGACAGCTTGCTGTACGTTGTCATAATCGGCGACATTATCAGTATTGTCATTGCGATCGTGGCTGGCTGGTTTTTGGCGAGAAGGGCACTCATCCCGATCCAAGTCTCGTGGGAAAAACAGCAGCAGTTTATTGCCGATGCTTCTCATGAACTGAGGACGCCGCTCACGGCCATTATGGTCAATCTGGAGAGGCTTTTCAGACACCCGGATCATACGATTGAGCAGGAAAGCGAAAAAATCATGATTGGGATGCAGGAGGCCAAGCGTTTGAGCAAGCTCGTCTCGGATTTGCTCACACTGGCTCGCAGTGATTCTAACGAGTTGCAGATCATGAGTCAGACGCTGCGCTTAGACGAAGTCGCAAATAAATGCACCCAGGTTTTTGCACAACTTGCCATCGTACGGGAAATTCGTCTCGAAACAGACATCCAGCAACCCATTGAGATGGTGGGGGACCAAGAACGTCTGCATCAGCTCATGGTCATCTTGCTGGACAATGCCTTGAAGTACACGAACGAAGACGGCCGGATTTATGTCTCTTGCAAAAAGGAAGGCGGTCGCGTTTCGATTCTCGTAAAAGACAGTGGGATCGGGATTTCCAAAGAGGATATTCCGTATTTGTTTGATCGCTTCTTTCGGGTGGATAAAATGCGCTCTCGAGCGACAGAAGGCACAGGCTTGGGGCTTTCCATTGCCAAATGGATCGTGGATGCGCACCACGGAAAAATTCAGGTCAGCAGTGAGGTAGGTATCGGAACGAGTTTTTTGGTTACACTTCCAATAAAGGCTTAAACAGATGGAAAGAACCGTGATCCCAGCGTAGGAAATCGGTTCTTTTTTCAAATAGTGAGACAATTCCATTTAACATACTTTTATGTTTCAAATATCTCTAAATCGAGGTAAACTATAGGAAGAGAGGAGTGGCGTACTAATGAACATGACGATCACTAAAGCAGCGGTAGCATGGTTTCGGGAAGAATGGGGATGCAAAGAAGGAGACAGCATTCGTTTTTTTGTCCGGTATGGAGGCGTTAGTACGGTTCAGGATTCATTCTCGATGGGGATTGCCAAAGAGTTGCCGAATGAAATCGGCATTTCGACAGTAGAGGATGGCATCACATTTTACATGGAAAAAGATGAGTTGTGGTATATGAATGGAAGAGGGTTGATTGTCGATTATCGGCCAGAGACAGACGAAGTAGAATTTAAGCTGGATTAATCTAGGAATATGATAGCTAGTAGATGAAGGGCTCCGGATATACGGGGCCTTTTTACATGAGCGAAAAAACTAAAATATCATACTTTACAAACAAAAATGTATGTTATATTATGAATACATAAATGGAAAAAGGAGGAAGTTATATGCGTTTACTTGATTCTTACTTGGAGCTTGGCATTACGGGAATGGCACGTGCAGCTGGAGCGGGATGGTTCGATGGTCATTATGGGGCAGCTTTATTGGCAGGGTACTTCATGGATCGTGAGCACGATCTCCCTGAACATGTAAAAGAGGGTATTGAGCGGACATGCGAGTCCTTCCGCAAGCAAAAACCTGAATGGTTTGTTCCACTAGATCAAGACGAGCAAGCTGATCCCTCCTTGTTACAGCACGTCATCGATGGCCTCCAGCAAAATGTGAAGCAGCTTCGGACCTCAGGTCATGGACTAGCACTAGGTGTGTTGGCATTAAAAGCACTGCGCGAACGCCCTGATATGATCACTCCAACTGTGGTGGATGGCTTGGTCAAGATTCTTCAAGCGACGACAGAAGACAGGAAAGACCGTTATTGGGGCATCGAGAATTACCATGGCATGACGATTGATGATGTCAAAGACGAAGTTGCGCCTTACGATACAACCGCAGAGATGGCAGAGCGGGCGTTTGGCGAGCTACATTTAGTTATACCGCCGCGTGATATTAACGGAGTACGCTTTCATTTGGCGAGCGAGGTCGTTCATAACATCACACATGCTCATGCGTTAACAGATCTGGAGCGATTCGGTTATGAGGATATTGTGAAGCCTGGTATCGTAAACCATCGTCTTCAAATCTATTTGAATCGCCATGTTCCTCCGTTTACTTTGGAGGATGAGGTGAAGGAGCCAGCGTTCGAGGAAATTTTTTCTCCGCTATACTGGGATAGACTATACAGCGATCCTCATGCATTGAAGCTTCCGTATGCTGCATTGGATCTGCTAAAGCGGTTTCCTCCAGAGAAGAGAGCTCTTGCCGAGCGAAATTTGTGCAAGCTTTTGACGATTACGGATTAATACAATCACCTAAATAAAAAGAACAGGGAGGCCAATAGGCACTCTCTGTTCTTTTTCACTTCGATATGAGTGTTGTCTACCAGGTTGGAATGACAGTCGTAGTAGACTCCCGATTTGCATAGTAGCTTTTATGCTCGATCAGGGCATTGCGAATGGCAGACTCATTGATGTCGAAACCGATTCCTGGAGATGTCGGTACAGCCAGCATACCAGGTGCTGCAAAATCGATGACGGGTGTCACGATATCTTCAGCAAAGTAGCGATGGGAAGGGGATGTATCGCCGGCAATCGTAAAGTTGCTAAGCGAGGCCATCGCGATATTGTGCGCGCGTCCAATCCCTGCCTCCAACATTCCTCCGCACCATACTGGTACGCCGCGTGTCGCACACAGGTCATGGATCTTCTTGGCATCGGTCAGACCGCCTATACGACCGATCTTGATGTTGATAATCCGGCAACTGCCGAGCTCGAGTGCTTTGCGGGCATCTTCCACCGTATGGATACTTTCGTCGAGGCAGATCGGCGTTTTTAGCTCCCTTTGCAAGGTCGCATGGTCAATGATGTCGTCATGAGCCAATGGTTGTTCAATCATGATCAAACCGAAGCCATCCAAAGCCTTCAGCATCTCCATGTCTGCCAGCGTATACGCAGAGTTTGCGTCCGCCATCAGCGGAACATCTGGTCCAAATGTGTTGCGGATCGCACGCATTGGCTCGACATCAAAGCCCGGTTTGATTTTCACTTTGATCTTTTTGTAGCCGTCACGGATGAAGCCTTCTACGCGTTGCAGCAGTTTTTCGATGGTCGGCTCGATTCCGATACTCACACCGACGTCAATCGTCGTACGAGTTCCGCCCAATGCTTGGGAGAGGGAGAGGCCGTTCATTTTGGCGTACAAATCCCAGACGGCACCTTCCAAAGCGGCTTTGGCCATGTGGTTGCGGCGCATCCAGGAGAAGAGGCGGGATACGTCATCAGGATGCTCGATCTCCCGTGAAAACAGCTGCGGGATCAAATACTTTTCGAGCATGTACCAGACCGTATCAACATCTTCCTCGTTGTAGACGGGGACGTCCATCGCGACGCTTTCGCCGAACCCGACATAGGCACCGCTGTATGCACGCACCACAATGCATTCTTTGTGGGTTTCGACTCCCATGCTCGTCTCAAAAGGGGAATTCAAAGGAATTTTGATTCGTTGCAGGTCCACGCGTTCGATTTTCATGTTCATCTCTCCTCAACCGTTCATATGGATTGTCGCTCAAACGTTTTCAGTACCGTTCTTGCCAAAATCTCGATGCCGTCTAGCAGTGCTTCTTTTTCAAAAGTCATCTGCGGATGATGAAGTCCTGGTGTCAGGCCGCAGCCTAATCCAAGCATGGTCGCGCGAAGCTGTGGACGTTCCTTGGTGTAGTAGTGGAAGTCTTCCGCGCCCGGTGTCTGAATCGGCGGTTCGAGCTTTTCTTCCCCCAAGGTTTGGGTAATGGCATCCGCCATGATCAGTCTCGCTTCTTCGTTCACTTCCGCCGCATAGACACGTTCGGTGATCTCGTAAGACAGCTCAACTTCATACAGACGGGAGACGTGCTGCAAAATGTGCTCGACACGGGCAAATAGGGCGTGAATGACTTCATTCGTCTGTGCCCGCAGGTCCAAGTGGAAATGCGCCGAGCCCGGAATGATATTGCTGCTTTTGCTACCGGCGGAAAGCTGCGTCATTTTGACGGAATAAGGGACGAGCGGATCGAGATGAATGCCTTTTAACTGCTCAACAATCGCAGCGGCTACCTCGATAGCATTGACTCCGAGATGAGGTCGTGCGCCATGAGCATCGGCACCCTTGATTTGCCCGAATATCGTACCAGCCGCCCCGTGCAAGATGGCAGAAGCAGCTGTGCCGTGCGGGATTTCCTGAATGGGACGAAGGTGGACACCGTACAGAAAATCAATATCGTCCACTACTTGCTTGTTCACCATCGCAAGTGCGCCATTTCCGCTTTCTTCTGCTGGTTGGAAAATGAGCTTCAGGCGCCCAGGGAGCTGGACGTTCATTGCTTGCAGTACCATGAGGACGCCTAATGCCATGGTCATATGCGCATCGTGTCCGCAGGAATGGTTCGCGGTAAAGACGCCGTTTACTTCTTGCCAGAGTGCGTCCATATCTGCACGTACGCCTACAGTCAATTTTCCTGGTGTCGGATCGCCCCATTCGCCAACAACTCCCGTCACGTCGTCAAAGGTAGTGACGTGGCAATTGTGTTTTTTCAAGAAGTCAGCAATGAATGAGGTGGTTTGGACTTCCTCCCAGCTTATCTCTGGATGCTGGTGTAAATGCTCGTATAGAGAAAAAATGGCGGGCTGCAATTGTTTGATCGTTGTGCGCATGGTTCCTCCATCGGTTTGTTTAGGGTAGTCGATAGGTGAAACGAAGGCTACGCCAATCCACTTGACGCAGCCAGTCTTGTGAAAAGCTCATTTGTTACGAAACGCCGATTGTCACTGCTACGATGAGTGCGATCGAGGCGATCACGGCCCAACCAGCTAGCAGTTTCCAAATGAATTTGACCCATTTCTCATACGGAATGCCCGCAACAGCCAGATAGCCCATCAACGCAGAAGAAGTCGGGATAATGGAGTTGGTGACCGCATCGCCGTATTGGAAGGCAAGAACTGCAATCTGACGCTGGATGCCGAGCAAGTCCGCAATCGGCACCATGATTGGCATCGTTGTCGCTGCCTGTCCACTACCGGAAGAAATGAAGAGATTGAGAAAGGCTTGAATCACAAACATGGCGATGACGTTTACGGCATCTGGCAAATGACCAATCGCCGAAGTCAGGCTGTTAATCATCGTATCGATAATTTTTCCGTCTTCCAAGACGACCGTGATCGCGCGGGCAAAACCGACGATCAGCGCACCAAACGTAACGGCTCTCGCACCTGCGACGAAGGAATCAAACAGCGAATTGACCGACAAACCTCCGACGAGACCAGCAACCAGGCCCATGATCAGGAAGGAAGCGGTAAGCTCTGTCAGGAACCATTCGTACTTGAATACACCGTATACATTGAAGGCGAGACCACAGACCATTACCAGGAACACGAGCTTGTGGCGTGCATTCAGATCTGGGATGTCTACTGTTTCCTGTTCTTGACTTGCGTGATTCTCTACGCCATAAAGCACACTCTTGGTCGGGTCTGCTTTGACACGATACGCATAGCGCATGACGTACCAGATGGCAAAAGCGAGAACGAAGACATACACAACAGCACGGAAGGTAAGACCAGAGAAGAGCGGCAATTGCGCGAGCGACTGCGCTACCCCAACCGTAAATGGATTGATCATCCCGCCCATGAAGCCGGCTGCCGCCCCCATGGTGATCATGGCTGTACCTGTTACGGCATCAAAGCCCATTGCACGAGCCAGCGCGATACCGATTGGAACGAAGATGATGCTTTCTTCTGCCATTCCCATGGTGAAGCCACCGATGGAGAAGAGGAACATGGAAGCAGGAATGAGCAGCTTTTCCCGACCCTCCAAGTGTCGGACACCTTTATTGATCCCGGCTTCAATCGCTCCAGTCTGGCGGATGATTCCGAATACACCGCTTACAATAAAGATGTAGAAAATGATTTGCGCGCCTTTTTGCATTCCTTCTGGAATCGCTTTGAACATGTCAAAGAACGAGACCGGATCACTTTCTACAGGATGGTAGCTGCCGTTGACTACGACGGTTTTGCCTGAGGCAACGTCCTTGACCCGTTCGAACTCACCAGCTGGGAGAACATAGGAAGCTAGGGCTGCCAAAATGATGATGATAAAGAGGATGGCATAGGTATGCGGCACAGAAAAACGTTTCTTTGCAGGTTTCAATGGATGTGTAGACATGAGGTCACCTCGCTTTTTTTTGTTTATGACAAGCAAGGGTCGTGCCAAGTGTCGAAATTTCCCGAATATAAGCGTTTTCAGTGAATTTTCATGGGCAAGATAAAGGAACAAAATGAGATTTAGGAATGTTTATTAGGTTTTATGCAGCCTAATACAACCTATTATTCATTGGACGGAAGCTAAATCCGCCCGTGTTTTCGCAACAATTCGATACCCGCGGGGGTGATGGAGGTTCCTTGTCGGGTTGTTCCTGAACGAACCAAACCTTGCTGCTCTAGAAGTTTTAGCTTGTGTCGCAGTGCGCTCTCTGTCCAGCCTACGGATTGTAGTTCAGGGGAGTGCGCCAATTGATAACGTCCGACTGGTTTGTTAGATACGTAATAATGATGCAAGCAATACAAAATATCCAGGTCGCGGTTGTCGTCCAAATTGGGGATAGGAGCCGTCTGCTGCTTTTGAAACAGGCTATCCGTCAATCGTTTGGGGAGATCCTGAATGCCGATGACAGGATGCTCGCTTACCGTAATGGCATAGTCGACGACATTTTTCAGTTCGCGAATGTTCCCCCGCCAGTCATGGCGATAGAATAGCTCCATTACTTCTGGCGACCATGTTTTGCGAAAGCCTTGCTGCTCCAGATGCTCATCAATAAGAAGGGGAATGTCACTGATTCGCTCACGCAAAGCGGGAATCTGGATCGGCAGGACAGCCAAACGATAGAACAGGTCCTCACGAAAGCCTCCTTGGGAAACAGCGTCTTCCAAATCGCGATTGGTAGCAGCGATGATGCGGCAATCCACAGAGAGAATGCCTGTACCGCCCACGCGGATGACCTGCTTTTCTTGCAGCACGCGAAGCAGCTTGACCTGAATGGCTCCAGAGATGTCCCCAACCTCATCGAGAAAAATCGTCCCACCGTCCGCTTGCTCAAACAGGCCGGGCTTTCCGCCTTTTCGTGCTCCTGTAAAGGCACCGTCTTCGTAGCCGAACAGCTCGCTCTCCAGCAGGTTTTCCGGCAAGGAGGCACAGTTGATTGCGACAAAGGGGCCGTTTTTGCGTAGGGAGTGCTGATGAATGGCATGGGCGAACAGCTCTTTTCCCGTCCCGTTTTCCCCTGTCAGCAGAATCGTTTGATTGTTTTTTGCCATCTTTTTGCCGAGCTCGATGACTTGGAGAAGCGGTTGACTTTGTCCTTTGATATCGGAAAAGGAGTACGTCGCTGTATGACCGCGCAACGTAAGAGTAGTTCGCAAGCGTTGGATTTCGGTCACGTCTTTTAGCGTACAAACGAAGCCTAAATGCTCATGTCTGCGGCGGATGCTTTGACTGCTGACGATAAATTGTTTGTGATCAATGGTTACGAGGGCGTCCTCCTGATCTTCCTGCTCAAAAAAGGGTTGCAGTAAGCTGTGCTCCTTCAACACCGTGTACGGCTGTCCAACAATGGAGGATGCATGTGGACAAAACAGCTCAACGGCGACATCGTTGATAAACGTGATCAGACCTTGTTCGTTGCAAGCGATCACAGGGTCTTTGACTGCCTGAAAGGTAGATTGCAGCTGGCTGTTTAGCTTCTGTACTTCTGCGTAGGAGGTGCCGAGCATTTTCGCGAGCTCAGACATTTCTAAGATGAAGGAAGACAAGTACTCGCGCTCCCATTCACTGGGTACGCCTACCTTGCGACCGATATCAATCAAGTCATGAATGTTGATTTTGCGAAATCCGAGATCGATAACCTCCACTTGAGGAGGCAGCGGTACATCAGCGATGCTCATAATGATCGCGTACTGAAATTCGAGATCATCAAATGAACAGCCAGGGTGAAAAGGAACGTAATTGATATGATCGACGTTCGCTTCTATTAAATTTTGGATGACCTCTTGTGCCGTCACGGGCGAATTATTCATGACAGGGACGGTCGTCCCCGGAGGAATCTGCATCAGCGCTTTCATTTTGCGCAACTCGAAAAAACGGTTTAAAACCGTGATGGGTACGGAGTCGGCGACAGCTTGACGGGCAACTGTATACAGCTCCGGGGATTTGGTTGTGATAAAGACATGATCGACTCCGCTCAAATCGGGAATGTGCTCATGGCTGGCATAACCGATGATTTTACAATACGGCTCGAAATAAGCCCGCAGTTCTTTTATCAAAAATTCGAGAGTGTCCGTTCCTTTTGCAATCAAGACAATGGTGTGGTCCATGCTGCACCGCCTTTGCTCAAACAATCGTGAATGTTTTGTAATCTCATGATAGCACAATGCCCGGCTGTAATCGGATGGATTCGCTTGTATAGAGAGGAAAGACAAGGATTGATTTGCGGGAGGGGAAATGTGTTTTAATAGAAGATAGAGAAGATCAAAAAGCAATAACAGGAGCAGGAGGAATCAGCATGGGGGACAGAGTGGTTCCAGAGGTGCTGCAAATGATTGGGGAAGTCGTGCCAGACGGGGTATCGATTGCGATCTCGGACGGCTCACAATACTTGTACTATCAACCGAGTTCCAATATTGACTTGAAAATTACGCCAGGGGATCTCGTACCCATTGGCTCGGCTACACATCAAGCGCTCATGGAAATGGGAAAAGTGGGGCATCAGGTGGAGAGTCGTATTTTTGGCGTGCCGTACTACGGACTCTCACTTCCATTAGTGCGAAATGGTCAGGTCATGGGCTGTATTACCGCCATCTATCCACCTCAAAACGTTCCGCTCACAAATCCGGAGGCGCGTCTATCGTTTTTGGTCGGAAAAGGGGAGGACGGCTGGCTGCCCATTCCGTTAACGGAGATCGTCTATATCAGCTCTCATGAAGGAAAAACGCTTCTGCATACGGTTAGTGGATCGTATGCGAACAAATACAACATGGCTGAACTGGAGTACATGCTCCCGCAAGAGCGATTTGTGCGCTGTCATCGGTCGTATTTCGTCAATATGGAAACGATCGGCTTTATTCACCCGCATTTTCATTCGACGTTTTTATTGGAGATGAAGGACAAGCAAAAGACGAGAGTTCCTGTTAGTCAGTCGTATGCCAGCTCGTTTCGGCAATTGCTCGGCTTCTGAAATATCTGACAAATGAGAATGGTTCGCTGCCGTTTTTTCTTGATAGCCGTGTAAATTTTCTGTTTTGTTGAAAATCGAGTGCCCGCTCAGAATCCATGTGCTAGTGTAAAGGCAATAAAGATGGCATGGGAGGTCACAATGATGTGGGAGCGCTTACGCGATAAACGACTGGCAGATAAAATCGTGACGGCTGAGGTAGCAGCAGGATGGATTGAGGATGGCATGACAATCGGGTTAAGTGGTTTCACGCGTGCTGGTGATGCCAAGGTCGTGCCGCTCGCATTGGCTGAGCTGGCGAAAAAAGAGAACAAGCCTTTTGGCGTAAACGTATATACAGGAGCTTCACTCGGCTCCGATGTGGATGCCGTGATGGCCGAAGCGGGGATCATCAACAAGCGATTGCCTTTTCAAGCAGATCCGGTTATGCGCAAAAAAATCAACGATGGCAGCATGATGTTCGTTGATCAGCATCTGTCGCATACAGCGGAAGCAATTCGTCAGGGAGCGATAGACGCGATCGATTACGCAATTGTGGAAGCGGTTGCAATTACAGAAGAAGGCATGATCATTCCGGCAACGTCCGTGGGGAATTCCAATATTTTCGTGGAAAATGCCAAGTATGTCATCATTGAGTTGAATATGGCTCAATCGGTGGAGTTGGAAGGCATCCATGATATTTATACACCAGCGAAACAGGGAGAGCGTGAACCGATTCCGCTCACGTCCGTTGATCAGCGAATAGGTACAGCAGGGATTCCTGTCGATCCGGATAAAGTAAAAGGGATTGTCCTGACGAACCAGTTGGATTCTCCCTCGACGATTGTGGAACCCGACGAAGAAACGGCGCAGATTGCGGCGCATCTGATCGAGTTCTTGCGTCAGGAGGTAAAAGAGGGGCGATTGCCGAACAATCTCGCACCATTGCAATCGGGAATCGGATCGGTAGCGAATGCGGTTTTCAACGGATTTTTGGATTCGGAATTCACGGATCTGACTGTTTTCTCGGAAGTGTTGCAGGATGCGGTGTTTGATTTGCTTGATGCAGGTAAAATTTCGTTTGCTTCAGGCTGTTCGATCACGCTGACGGCTGACAAAATGAAGCATGTCACCGAGAATTTCGCCCAATACCGTGATAAGCTTCTGTTGCGTCCGCAAGAAATCACGAACCATCCGGAGCTGATTCGCCGCCTCGGTCTGATTGCGATCAATACCGCGATTGAAGCGGACATCTACGGCAACGTCAACTCGACAAATGTATCGGGTACGCGAATGATGAATGGCATCGGCGGCTCTGGTGATTTTGCTCGCAACGCACGTCTGGGCATCTTCGTAACCAAGTCGATTGCCAAAGGTGGAAACATTTCGAGCATCGTTCCGTTTGCCTCTCATGTGGATCATACTGAGCACGATGTAGATATTATCGTCACCGAGCAAGGCTTGGCAGACCTGAGAGGCTTGGCTCCGCGTCAAAGAGCCATCAAAATTATCGAGAACTGTGCGCATCCGATGTACCGCGATCAATTGATGGCGTACTACGAGGAAGCACTCACACGCGGCGGGCACACCCCGCATATACTGGAAAAGGCATTCTCCTGGCACGTACGTTACGCGCAGGAAGGCACGATGCTTGCGAAAAAGCCAGCGATGGTCTAGGCGATTGAATGATGAAAAAACAAACCCGCTCGGGCGTTGAAGCCTTGGCGGGTTTTTCTCGTCTTCATTGCCATGTAGGAAGTACCTTTACGTTTTTACGCTTGTAAGCTCTCCTGCCTTTTTTCTCTGGGGAGGCCATGTTGGCTGCTTGCGCGAGAGCTACCACGGTGTAGATGCCTCCGCAAAGCCCCAGCAGAATGCGGGATAGCATCAATAGGGAGAAGCTTGGGCTTATTGATGCGAGCAGGTTTGCCACTATGAATGAAAACAGCGTCCAAAGGATGAGTTTTTTGCGTTCTACTCCCGCGGTGAGCGCGATCAAGACCGGAGCCCCAAAAGCAAAGGCCAAGGAAAAGGCGGTCACTAACTGACCAGCGAGGGAGAGGGAGACATCGGTGTCATCTGCGATCATGCCGATGATTCCGGTCACGATTGACTCAGCCGTGCCAATCATGAATTCTCCCAAGGCTAGCAATAGGATTAAAAATTTTTTGGACAAGGTGGTTCACTCCTCGAGAATGTAGTGACATTTTACGAAACGATTTCTATAATTTACATACATGAATTAAGGTGTTTGCGATGAATGGCTTTCTATATACAAGTTATTTGGCAGGAGACACTTATGGATTTGAAAGGGTGATCTGCGTGGACCAAATCGATTATAAAATCATTAGCTTGTTGCACGAAAATTCGCGGATTCCATTCGCGGAGCTGGGGAGAATCATCGGGATGACGCAGCCTGCTGTGAAGGAGCGGGTCCGCCGTCTGGAGGAGCAGGGAATCATTACGGGCTACCACGCGTCGATCTCTCAGGAAAAGCTGGGCAAGCACACGACTGCTTTTGTCATGTTCCGCACCAAGCAATGTGCGGCGTTCATCGATTTCTGCAAGCAATCGCCGGAAGTGACGGACATGTACCGGATCAGTGGGGAGTACAACTACATGCTGAAAGTGGTAACAAGGTCGACGGAGGAATTGGTTGCCTTCTCGGAACGTACCGGGGATTTCGGATTCTCCTATACGTTGATCGTGCTAACGGCACCGTTTGAGCAAAAAATGATGCTCGAGGAAGAGAAAATCTTCTGATTGTGCTTCTGCCGAACAAAAAAGAGGCTCCGCCGTATCAGGGCGAAGCCTCTTTACTTTTGCGTATCGCGGAAATGCTATTTTTGCCGTACATACTGCTCGTCCTTCATGAACAGACGCCAGAAATAAATAAAACCGGGTACGAGAATCGCAAAGCCGACCATATAACAAATAAACAGAGCGTGAAACGTATCCGGATGTGTAAAGCTGGACTCAATCGTCACTTGGGGATAGACGATATAGGGGAGGCGCGCTGCACCGTACGCATAGCTGGCGAGCAGGTATTGCGTCGTGGCGACAATGACCGCAATTCGCGGAAGATGGATGCCGAAGTATCGACGGTCTTGGGGCAGGAGGAGAGCGATATAACTAATGAAAAAACAGACCGCCGATGCAATCAGCCAAGGCAAATAGTCGAGCATGCGGTCATATAGCCATTTCGCCTCCAGTTGCATCGTGAGCACGGTAACCAATGCCGCAAGCAACGTAATCGGCCCCAGAAGCACCGCATCCCGGCGGTAGACGGTGAAGGCTTGGTTTTCACCTGCGACGAAGGAGTAGTCTGCGAGAAGCAGCGACGAGAGGAAGAGTGTGCTGCTGACGGCAAGACCAATGAAAGAATAGACGTGCGGGCTGGTCAAAAACAGTCCCCAATCGAGATACTCCACACCATTTATCGTTCGAGACAACCCGCCCTGTGTCACAGGAAGCACGCTGATTAACAGAGCCGGCACCAATATCCCGGTAACGCCGGAGACAATGCTGAGCATCTTGTCATACTTGTGAATCAGATGCGAAAACACCATGAACGTACTACGAATCAGCATCAATAACACCACGAGACATCCGGGAACCAGTAGCAGGCTCCCTAATGTGTAGGTCGCGCCAGGGAAAAAGGTAACGAGCGCGACAACAATTAACACGATAAAGACATTCACGACCTCCCAGGAGGGCGAGAGGTAGCGATTGGCGATTTGAGTGGCTTTGGTTTTTTCCCGATTCAAATAGATCATCGACCAAAAACCTGCACCGAAGTCGAAGGAGGCCGCGACGGAATAGATGACGACGAAAATCCAAAGCAGCGTAATGGCAATAATCGTGTCGGTCATACCGTTCCTCCGTCCACTTTCGGCTGTTCTGGCGGATCGAGCTCCAAGGGGTGGCGGCCAAAATAGCTACGGAATACGAGCAGGGTGACGATCGCGAAAAATACGTACACCGAAAGGAAAATCCAGAACAGGGTAGAGATGCCTGCCGCTTGGGTAGCAGCATCTACTGTTTTCATCACACGATAAACTACCCATGGCTGGCGTCCTGTGCAGGCAAAAATCCAGCCGAATTCGATGCCTAATAAGGCGAGCGGTCCACTCGCGACAAATACCCAGAGAACCCAACGGGGAAACTGAGAGCGTTTCAGGAGCTTCTTCCAAGCGAAGCCGATGAAACCAACGAAGATCAACAAGCTGCCGATGATGACCATCCCGTTAAACAGCGTATGGACGTAGAGTGGAGGCCACAGTTCCTGTGGAAAATCGTCCAGACCGACCACGACCTCGTCAAAGCGATTGGCTGCAAGGAAGCTGAGCGCCCATGGAATCTCGATGGCGTATTTGACTTCTTTCGTCTCGGGATCGGTAAAGCCGCCAATCGCGAGTGGGGCGTATGCTTGTGTTTCAAATAGTCCTTCCGCAGCTGCCAGCTTTTCCGGCTGGTATTTATGCAAAAGCTGTGCGGATTCATGACCGTTCAATGCGGTTAAAAGGGAAAAGGTGCCGCCCACAATCAAGCCGGCCAAGAGTGCTTTTTGATGATACAAATAAACCCGACTGCCTTTTGCAGCGCGCAGCATTTTCCACGCTGCCACTCCAGCGACGATGAATGCCCCCGTCATATAAGCAGAGACAGTTACATGACCTGCCGTCACGATAAAGCTGGGATTGAAAAAAGCTTTCCACGGGTCCACGTCGACGATCTGCCCATCGACCATCCGGAACCCAGTTGGAGTACCTTCAAAGGCGTGGACATTCGTAATCAGAATCGCGGAGGCCGTCGCACCAAGCAAAACCATGAACAAACTCAACAAACGCATGTTGCGGGATAGGCGGTGAGCCGCGTAGACGTAGATGGACATAAATAAAGCTTCCACGAAGAAAGCGAATATTTCGATCTGAAAAGGCAGCGAGATCACCCTGCCGACAATCTCCATGAACCCAGGCCATAACAGGGAAAGCTGGACCCCAGCAATCGTTCCAGAGGGGATCGCGACACCTAGCAAGATCGCCTGGGCTTTTGTCCAGCGTTTGGCCATAATCTCGTAATCACGGTCACGCGTCCGCCAAAAGAGGAGCTCTACCAGTAAGATCATGAGCGGGAGACCAACGCCCAAGGTCGCAAAAATAATGTGAAAGGCCATAGTCGTCCCGAATATGGCTCTGGTCATCACGATATCTTCCACGTTCAACTTCCTTTCTGATCGGCACCAAAAATTGTTAACGATTTCCTCGTTAATGTCCCATGAGGAGGCGGAGTTTATACGAAAAAGACCGTCACAAAAATGTGACGGTCGGGCTTGATGATAGAATAAGGGCGTTTGGAAGAATTGATTATTTACGATAGAGTGGATAATCAACCTCAGTTGGTACTTGAATCAACACCAGGCGGAGCGGAGCATCCATTGATGCTTGGTAGATGGCTGTGTTGCTTTCCTCGGAGGAGAGAACGACAAAGTCACCTTTGGTTGCCGGGGTGTGGTTCTCGTTGACAGTTGCTTTCTCTGCAACGCTTCCGTTCCCTTCCACTATGACGACTGCGTGAGCATAACCAGCCGGGAGTTCTTTTGCATATGATTTTCCAGCGGGAATCGTGATGTCGCTCATCAAGGAATCAGTGACCAACTGAATGGGCGCAGCCGATCCGATGATGTGTTTCACTTGCACACCATCAACATCCTCAGACGGAAACTCCTCATGATCATACTGATGGTAAGTCGGAGGTTGCTTCGTCGTTTGTGCGAGATGCGGTTCAAACCAGATTTGAAACATTTCCGTATCCTTGCCAAGTTCTTCTGCATGGTACGCACCTGAACCGGTTTGCATGATCTGCGCGCCGCCTGTCGACACCTCTTGAAGATTTCCGAGTGTGTCCCGATGTCCGACTGTCCCTGTGAGGACGTACGACAAAATTTCAAAGCCGGAGTGAGGGTGCAGCGGAATTTCAAATGTCTTCAGTGATTTTGCCCAGGCCCAGTAAAAAAGTGGTCCTACCCGTTTAACAACGGAGCCTTCATGAGGGAAGCCAATTGGTTTATTCTCTACGATTTCACCGTCGCCAAAATGTCCTTTTGCTTGCTCGTTCTGTGTGTAGACGCGGACTTCCATCTGATGTACCTCCCTTAGTACGATTGCTGGCTTACGGGTGGTGAGGAGTCACCATTAAAACAAAACGTATGCGCCCGGACCGATCAACGCCACACCAATAACAACTGCGATTAACGTCAGGTTGTATTCGAATCCGTTTTGTGTGACCCAATATCCATTTTGACCGTGTACCTTCAGAATGGCAACCAGCATTGTGAAAGCAAGCAGAATAGAACTTGCCCAGATACCTACGCCTGCCGCAAACATCAGACCGCCAACGAGCTCAGACAATCCAGCGACAAAGGCCATCGCTACGCCAGGTTTCACTCCGATGGACTCCAGCCAGCCACCTGTTCCTTTCAAACCATAACCGCCAAACCAGCCAAACAATTTCTGCGCACCATGACCTGCAAACGTCAAACCGATGACCAAACGAATCAATAACAATCCAGTATCCAACACATTTCATCTCTCCTTAATTATTTTTAATTAGTATATCTTTATTTTAAGATATTCGTCCAAAAAGGCTGGCGGGCCTTAGAAGGATTCCGCCAGTTTTGCTGCTTTTTCTACACCAGCTGCAACGAGCTCAGCTGCTTTGTCTTGGAATTGGTTGTGACCTTCTACGATCACTTCGGATACATTGCTGATGCCCCAGAAGCCGAGGATCGTGCGAACGTATTTGTTTGCCATTTCAATCTCAGCCATAGGGCCTTCGGAATAAACGCCACCGCGTGCGCTCAACAGAGCTACTTTTTTGTCGCCCATCAGACCAACTGGACCTTCAGCTGTGTACTTGAATGTTTTACCTGCTTGGGAGAGGTAATCCATGTACGAGTGCAGAACAGCAGGAACAGTGAAGTTCCACATTGGGAAAGCAAATACGATTTTGTCTGCTCCTGTAAATTGGTTCAGGTATTTGTTAACCAAGTCAGCGCGTTTTTGCTCATCGGCAGACAGCTCGATGCCATTTCCTGCTTTCCACATAGCAGTCAGCATGTCGTTACCGTAATAAGGGAGGTTTTCAGCAAACAGATCCAACTCAACGATTTCATCGTTTGGATGTGTTTCTCTGTATGTTTTGGTGAAAGCTTCGTACAGCTTTACGCTTGTTGCCTGCTCAACTGGGCGATCGTTTGCTTTAATAAAAAGTACTTTACTCATGAAAATTTTATTCCCCTTCCATTTAGTAAGTCGCTAACTTTTAATGTGTAAATCTTGATTTTAAGATTATTACGTATCAGATCTTTTGTCAACACTTTTTTAAAACGATTGTGGTGGAGAGAGGGGCCTGCTCATCTAATAAGTAGCCTGAGCAGTACGTCCCAACTTTTTTAGCAGTTCGATTGCTTGACGCTGTTCTTCTGGTGTGAGACCTTCCATCGCTTTCTCAATGGAGAGTTGATGAGGAGGGAAGATTTCAGACAAGAATTGATGCCCTTTTTCAGTGAGTTCCGCAAAAATGACGCGGCGGTCTGCCGAACAGGGCTTGCGAATGAGCAGTTGCTTCTTTTCGAGTTTGTCCACAACGTATGTGATGTTTCCGCTGGAGATCAAGATTTTTTCGCCAATTTGCTGCAATGGTTGAGGACCTTTATGAAATAATACCTCTAGTACCCCGAATTCGGTTGGATTAAGTCCATGTTGGCGAATGTGACGATTGGAGTGAGCGGTAACCCAGTTGTATGACCTCGATAAAACTACAAAAAGATCGAGGGGATCATTTCGCAGTGGTTTGTCAGACATATGGACCCTCCTATACATCGAAATTTCGATATCTTTAATTTAAGATAATCCTACATGATCTTATTCAGATTTGTCAAATTGAGATAAAAAATAAAATGAAAAACACGTCTGTACAAACAAATGTCCTTATGATAAACTTTTGTTTGTAAACGAGCTGTGAAAGCGAAACAGAAGAAAGGAGGATGACCGTGGAAAAAGACATGCAGATACTTCATCATATCCGGCAAAATCCTTTTATCACGCAACAGGAGCTGGCTGATCTGATTGGCATCTCACGTTCAGCGGTAGCTGGCTACATCGCACAGTTGACCAAACGCGGGGAAATCAAAGGACGGGCTTATGTACTTCGTGATGAAGGAATGATTGCTTGTATCGGTGGAGCAAACCTGGACCGCAAAGCACGCGGCAAGCAACAGGTGCGTCTACAATCATCCAATCCCGTAACGATTATGGAATCGTGTGGAGGGGTGGCACGGAATATCGCGGAGAACCTCGGTCGTCTTGGCTGCAATACGTCACTCATTACCAGCATTGGTGAGGACAAAGAAGGCGAATGGCTCTTGCAGGAGACGAAAAAGCACGGGGTGCACATCAGCCAGGTGTGGCGACTGCCTACACAGCGGACGGGAACGTATACGGCGCTTCTCGATATTGATGGCGAGATGGTTGTTTCCTTGGCGAACATGGATATATACGATGCTCTCACACCGGAGATGTTCGCGGAAAAATGGTCGCACATTGCAGCAGCCCACGTGGTTTTCATCGATACAAACATTCCGGCGGACTGCTTGGCCTACATCATCGAACGATGCCGGGAGGAAAACATCCTGCTCTTCGTTGACCCGGTCTCTTCCATTAAAGCAAAGAAGCTCCCACAGCAATTGGACGGAGTAGAAGCGATTTTGCCGAATCGCGAAGAAGCAGAGCTGATGGCTGGCATGAAGATCACGACGATCGAAGAATGCGCCGAGGCTTGCCGCAAGATCAGGGAACGAGGCGTCAAGCACGTCATCGTGACCTTGGGCGAAGAAGGCATTTACTATCAATCCGAGGACGTTGAGGAGCATATGTCTCCATATCCAACGGAAGTGGTAGATGTAACAGGTGCGGGAGATGCGTTCGCGTCGGGACTCTTGTATGGCATTGTAAACGGAGAGTCTTTCCAGAGAGCGTGCCGTCTTGGATTGGCAGCATCCGCTCTGACATTGCAAACAGAGCAGTCCGTATCTCCTCTATTAAAAGCAGAACAATTGGAACTGGCCGTAGAACAATTCGAAAAGGAGCGATAAGAGATGAAACAATATTTGACCTTTACTGAGGAAGTACGCCACGCACTGGAGAACAACCTGCCGGTAGTTGCTCTGGAGACAACGATTATTTCGCACGGTATGCCATATCCGCAAAACATTGAAATGGCAAAAGAAGTAGAGCAAATCATTCGCGACAACGGTGCTGTACCAGCTACGATCGGGATCATGGATGGCAAAATCAAAATCGGTTTGACTGACAGCGAGCTGGAAGAGTTTGCGACGAACAAAAATGTAGCAAAAGTAAGCCGTCGCGACTTCGCGTACATTTTGGCAAGCGGTAAAATCGGTGCGACTACAGTAGCCGCTACCATGATCGCAGCTGAGATGGCTGGCATCCACATGTTTGCAACTGGCGGTATCGGCGGGGTACACCGTGAAGGCGAAATCACTTGGGACGTATCTGCTGACCTGACTGAGTTGGCGCAAACAGATGTAGCTGTAGTATGCGCAGGTGCGAAATCGATCCTCGATATCGGCCGCACACTCGAATATTTGGAAACACAAGGTGTACCAGTTGTGGGCTACCGCACAGATGAATTCCCATCCTTCTTCGCTCGCGAAAGCGGATTTGGCGTAGACATGCGCATCGATACACCGGAAGAAGTCGGTAAGATGATGAACACCAAATGGGATCTGGGACTCAAAGGCGGTATGATTATCGCGAACCCAGTACCAGAATCTGATGCACTGAACCACCAGGAAATCGAGGCTGTGATCCAGAAGGCACTCGCAGAAGCAAAAGAAAACAACATTGCAGGTAAACAGGTAACGCCATTCATGCTCGATAAAGTGAAAAAGCTGACAGAAGGCAAGAGCTTGGCAACCAACATCGCGCTGGTGAAACACAATGCTGAAGTAGCTGCGAAAATCGCGGCAGCTTATCAGAAAGAAGCGAATCAAGGTAAATAAGAGAGATTGAACAACAAAACAGTCAAAGAAAAACGAGCCTCTAGAATCGCTTCTAGGGCTCGTTTCGTTTATTTTACTCACTCCCACCAATGTTGCATTCCACGGATTCCAACGTCCCACAGCTTAGCGTTTCCGGAAACGATAATGGTAATTTCGTTTACCTCGTTAAAAGGCAACTCCCTCAAAGCCTCTGCCCCTTGATAGGATTGTTCGTTTAACTGAGATATTTCTTGTCCATCTACGATGATTTTGGCTTCACCCTTAGAGTCTCCATTGTCGGGAATGCCGAAATAGAAATAAAGCCAGACATTTTTTTGGTTCCCCAGAATATAGTTGTATGTTTTGATTGATTCCCCTTCATTGCTATACACGTTCATTTTCGGCTCTATTCGCTCACCTGCTACGGTGAAACTTGGGAGGTTCTCAGTCATAGGTGTAGTTCCTGTCACTTCTTTCATAACAGTTAATGACTGAATAGGGCCTTCTCTTTTTTTGATGATTTCAGAGACCACCATGACTCCAATTATAAGGACAACAATAGATAGAGCAGAAGCCATGAGCTTTTTATAAGAAATGTTTGAAGAAAATCCAACTCTATAGGCAACATAACCAATCGCTGCCCCTAATGTATTGGAAATCACATCATTTATATCAAAGCTACCAAGATAGGTTAAAGCCTGAACTGTTTCTAGAACGAGAATCGCTAAGACAAACAAGGATATGAACTTCCCAAATCTTACACGATACAACAGGGGAAATAATATTCCAAAAGGGATAAAAGCAGCAACGTTTCCGAAATCAACAATCCATGAATAATTTAGTTCTGGAAATTTAAGTGGTACTCCTTCTGGAACAAGGATAAAGGTGTAACTATCTACACTGGTTGCACCGTCGAGCCTGTTAAACGCAAAGAACATAAAAAATAAAATTAAAATCGTATAGCATATGGTACCAGCTAAAACGACTTTCCGTGATTTCGTTTCCATAATTTCAATCTCCTTAAAGCTATTTGTATCTGAATGATTTTACTCTGAATGAATACGTAAGTAATTAGCTGTTAGTCACATACTTCATTAACGGTGAGAAGCTCGGGGATGACATTGCTGTTAAGAAGTACTGCCATATGTTTGGAAGGAGACCGCCCGAACAAAGTGAGGAAAAAGGCGACTGGAAAACATGTGGCAGGGCTTCGTCCGGCAGAATAGCTGGATGACAACTAAGCATTTTCCCTGTGTTTTCAGCACTTGAAGCCCATTTAGAAAAAAATTGAAAAAAGTACTTGATATACCCTCAGGGGGTATTGTATAGTAAAGGTGTGATCAGGAAACAACGTAAGGGAAACGATACGATAAAATATACCCCTAGAGGGTATTTGGAGGGATTATAATGAGTGCCAAAACAGCAGAGGCAACAGTCGCAATCTCAGGGATGACTTGCGCAGCTTGTGCACTGCGCATCGAAAAGGGCTTGGGAAAAATGGAGGGAGTGGAGACTGCCAACGTCAATCTGGCTTTGGAAAAATCCACAGTCGTCTTCGATCCAACGAAAACGAACATCGACGACATCCGCTCCAAAATTGAATCGCTCGGCTATGGCGTCGTCACTGACAAGGTGGAGCTAAACATCTCGGGAATGACATGTGCGGCTTGCTCCACACGGATCGAAAAAGGCTTGAACAAAACAGATGGGGTTCTGAAAGCAAACGTGAACCTGGCGATGGAAACAGCCACTGTCGAGTACGATTCATCACAGGTAAGTGTGACGGACATCATTCAAAAGGTAGAGAAGCTAGGGTATCAGGCGACTCGCAAGGAAGATGGAAAAGAAGAAGAAAAAGTAGATCGTCGCCAGGAAGAAATCAAACGTCAGACCCGCAAGTTCTGGATTTCCGCGATTCTGTCGCTCCCGCTGCTCTGGTCGATGGTGAGCCACTTTTCCTTCACCTCGTTTATCTGGCTGCCTGAAATCTTGATGAATCCGTGGGTACAGCTCGCATTGGCAACACCGGTACAATTCATCATCGGAGCACAGTTTTACGTGGGAGCTTTCAAAGCCCTTCGCAACAAGAGTGCCAACATGGATGTGCTGGTTGCTCTCGGTACCTCAGCTGCTTATTTCTACAGTTTATGGGTCGCGATCAATTCCATCGGTGCTCATGGCGGCCACATGCTGGAGCTGTACTTTGAGACCAGTGCGGTACTGATCACATTGATCGTCTTGGGTAAACTGTTTGAGATGAAAGCAAAGGGACGCTCTTCGGAAGCGATCCGCAAGCTGATGGGCTTGCAAGCAAAAACAGCAGTAGTCGTACGGGATGGCGTCGAAATGACCATTCCTGTAGAAGAAGTGAGACTGGGCGACGTCGTTCACGTGAAGCCGGGCGACAAAGTACCTGTCGATGGCATCGTCATGGAAGGACAGTCCGCAGTCGATGAATCCATGCTGACTGGCGAAAGTATTCCGGTGGATAAAGCCGCAGGCGATACCGTTATCGGCGCCACCTTGAACAAAAACGGCTTCTTGAAGGTTCAAGCAACCAAAGTCGGAAAAGAAACGGCTCTGGCGCAAATCATTAAAGTAGTAGAAGAAGCACAAGGAACAAAAGCACCGATTCAGCGCGTAGCTGACAGCATCTCCGGGATTTTTGTCCCAATCGTAGTAGGGATTGCCATTCTTACCTTCTTGATCTGGTACTTCTTCGTTATACCTGGCAACTTCGGTGAGGCTTTGGAAAAAGCAATTGCTGTACTCGTAATCGCTTGCCCGTGCGCCCTCGGTTTGGCTACACCAACCTCGATCATGGCGGGATCTGGACGCGCAGCTGAGCTGGGTATCCTGTTCAAAGGCGGGGAGCATCTGGAGACGGCTCACCACCTGGATACGATCGTCCTCGACAAAACAGGGACCGTAACCAAAGGCGAGCCAGAACTGACAGACGTCATTGCGATTGATATCGAAGAACAAGAGCTGCTCTCTTTGGTCGGTGCGGCTGAGAAAAATTCCGAGCACCCGTTGGCTCAAGCCATCGTTCGCGGTATTGCGGATAAAGGAATCACTCTGTCCGATACAGCTTCATTTGAAGCCATTCCTGGTTTCGGTATCCGGGCAACCGTCTCTGGCAAAGAAGTACTCGTCGGTACTCGTCGCTTGCTGGAAAAACATCAAATTTCGTACCAAGCAGTGTCTGATACCATGCTGGCACTGGAGCGCTCCGGTAAAACGGCGATGCTCGCAGTCGTCGAAGGCAAGCTCGCTGGCTTGATTGCCGTAGCGGATACGATCAAACCAACCTCCAAGCAAGCTGTTCAGCGCATGAAAGCAATGGGATTGACTGTAATCATGATGACCGGTGACAACCGTCAAACTGCCGAGGCCATTGCCCGTGAAGCAGGAATCGATCACGTCATCGCAGAAGTCCTGCCTGAAGGCAAAGCCGCAGAAGTGAAAAAACTGCAAGCACAAGGAAAAAAAGTCGCGATGGTCGGCGATGGTATCAACGATGCACCAGCACTCGCTACCGCTGACGTCGGTATGGCAATCGGTACAGGTACAGATGTGGCTATGGAAGCAGCAGATATTACGCTGATGCGTGGCGAACTGACCAGTGTCGCAGACGCCATCGAGATGAGCAAACGCACCATCCGCAACATCAAGCAAAACCTGTTCTGGGCATTGGCCTACAACACCTTGGGCATCCCGATTGCCGCCATCGGCTTCCTCGCTCCATGGCTTGCCGGTGCCGCAATGGCCTTCAGCTCCGTATCCGTTGTACTCAACGCACTAAGACTGCAACGAGTGAAGCTGTAACAACAGTAACAAGCGGCTTTGTCCGCCTTACCTATACAACATAAAATGTAAGGAGAGATTGATCATGACAAATATCACATTGAACGTAGAAGGTATGTCTTGCAACAAATGCGTAGCCCGCATCGAGAACACATTGAAAGATCTGGGTGCAGAAGGCAAAGTAAACCTGGCTGAAAAAAAGGTTGAGGTTTCCTACAACGAGAGCAACTTGACTCTCGATGCAGTAAAAGAAGCAATCGAAGACCAAGGCTACGACGTCGTTTAATCGTCGTACCTTTGAAAAAGCTCCTGCCTGATTCATTGAGGCGGGAGCTTTTTTCAATTGTGATTGGAGTAGCTGTAGTGGAGGGGAAGAAGCCCATTTCCAGTCTACGCTTCGGCCTACGCCCCGCAAGGGGGGGAGACTGTTCGCTCCGAATTGAACGGCGGGAGCGATTCAAAACTGAAAACGTTACAACGTTTTTGTATGTGATAAAAGCTGAAAACCCCCGCCATTCATTTCTCCGCTAGGTAGGGCTCCAGAGGCGCTAGGACTGGAAATGTTCTTCTTCCCAAGCAGCTTTTTACTACATTTTGAAAGCAGCATTCAAGCTGTCTTTTAAAAAGTATGTAGAAACACAACAGCTCGTAGAGGAAACAGGAGAAATAAGCGAAGATCTTTGGACACACCTACCGAGGCGTAGTGAAAAAAAGAGAAACTGCTTTTAGCGTCCACCTCTGAGGCGCATCCTGAACAGTCAACTTTGGACGCGGTTTCGCTTTTTTTCACGGAGCCGGGCACCCCCTGCTCCCTCGCAGGGGTTCCAAGAATCTGAGCGTTTTCTCCTGTTTCCTCCCCACCACAACAGCGAGTATAGCGCACTAATCTTTCAATCGAATAAGCAACCAACAGCTAATTCAATCCGACTTATAAAGAAAGCCGTAATCCGGTTAAAACCGTGCTAAACGAATGTTCACAATAACTGGAAGCGAGCGTATAATTCAAATCACAATCACGATTCAATAGGAAACAACACATACGGCCTAGTTCCGAGATTCTCGGAAGCGGGGGAACCAATCTTTTGGGGTTAATCCTGAGTGATCAGGAGGGATGAGGAAATGTCTTCTCTGCCATCCTACCCGTCAGCTAACCTCGTCGGCCAAAGCAGGGAAGGTCATGGATGGATAAAGTCTAGGCATATAATGCGCAACAAGGGGATTCCTTGCGGGCGTGTGATAGGCCGATGCAGGCTTTTTCTTTGGGACCTTTGTTCTGGAGAAAAAGGATGGATCGGCCTATTTTTTTATGAAAATACCGACGAGCAGCTTACGCCGATACAGTCGTGAAGGAAATGCTGTGGATCGCTGGGAGGCAGTTGGTACGACATAAACCGCTGACAATCGAAATCAGGAAGACAGAGTACAGGGAGTCCCGAAAATGGACGCCAGGTATTACGTAAGCCTGCGGATTTTCAACACGAGTAAAAATCAAGCGTGCCTTGGTTTTGCTGGGGTGTGGAAACTTCGCGGGCTTTTTACATTTACGAAAAAACGAAGGATGAGGGATACCATGCCCAAAATGAAAGTCCATCAACTGACAAAAGTGTTCGGTAAGCAGCCCGAGCTGGCCTTGAAGCTGCTGGCGGAAGGACGTACAAAAGAACAAATTTACAAGCAAACGGGCCAGTCTATCGGGGTAAATCAGGTCAGCTTTGAAGTCGAGGAAGGTGAAGTCTTCGTCATCATGGGCCTGTCCGGCAGTGGCAAATCCACCTTAATCCGACTGTGTAATCGACTGATTGACCCAACGAGCGGAAGCATCGAGATCGATGGGGAAGAGATCGTGGACATGAAGGCGACAGCTTTGCGCGAGGTGCGGAGGAGGAAGCTCGGGATGGTTTTCCAAAATTTTGCCCTGTTTCCGCAGCGGACGGTACGGGAAAACGTGGAGTTTGGTTTGGAGATTCAACAAGTACCACCAGGGCTCCGGCAAGAAAAAGCACGGGAAGCGCTCGCGCTCGTTGGATTAACCGAGTGGGAAAATGCGTACCCGGATCAATTGAGCGGAGGGATGCGCCAGCGGGTCGGATTGGCGCGGGCGTTGGCTAATAATCCAGATATTCTCTTGATGGACGAAGCATTCAGTGCACTGGACCCGCTCATTCGAAAAGACATGCAGGATGAACTGCTGGAGCTTCAGATGACGATGAAAAAGACGATTCTGTTCATTACACATGACTTGCACGAGGCGTTGCGGCTGGGCGATCGGATTGCCTTTATGAAAGACGGGCAGATCATTCAGATCGGCCGCCCGGAAGAAATCATGGCAGACCCAGCGGATGAATTCGTGCGGAAGTTCGTGGAGGATGCCGACCTGTCCAGGGTCCTCGTTGCTGAAAATGTGATGAAACGGGCAGAAGCAATCACTCCTGACAAAGGGGCGCGAGTGGCGCTGCAACTCATGATGGATAACGGCGTGTCCAGCTTGTACGTCGTGGACAAAAAGCGCACACTACTCGGCTTGATTACGGCGTATGACGTTTCACTCGCGATCGGTACGGGAGATTCGCTGGAGACGATCATGAAAACCGACCTCCCTACCGTTTCACCTGACGCACGTCTGCACAGTTTGTTCCCGATGATGGCAGATCTGCACGTCCCGATTGCTGTAGTGGGCGAGCAGAAGCGTTTGTTGGGTGTCATCGTAAAAGGAGCGGTGTTAGGCGGGCTGGTAGGCAAAGTCAATGTCCAAGAGCACCAGAGAGCAGAGGTGATGAGTGATGGACGTCGTGCCTAAGCTGCCAATTGGCGAATGGATGGAAGGGTTCGTGGAGGTGCTGGGCCAGTACAAAGGGGTATTGTTTGATCCAGTGTCTATCGTCATTTCCACGATGGTGACTTACTGTTCCACGGTTTTGGCAGAGATACCTTCGCTGATTCTCATCTTGCTGCTAGGGGCCTCTGCGTGGGTTTTTGCAGGGAGAGCGTCCATGGTCTTTACGGTTATCGGATTTTCTCTCATCCACAACTTGGGGTACTGGGATGAAACGATGGAGACATTGGGACTCGTCCTCACTGCCACCATGATTTCGATCGTCATCGGGATTCCGGTGGGCATTCTTTGCGCGAGACACGATACGTTTCGCAATCTGGTCACACCAGTACTGGATTTGATGCAGACGATGCCAGCGTTCGTTTATTTGATTCCCGCGATCTTTTTCTTCGGCTTGGGCGAGGTGCCGGGAGTCATTGCCTCCGTTATTTTTGCTTTGCCGCCAATCGTGCGTCTCACGAACTTAGGCATACGTCAGGTCCCAGCGGAAATGGAGGAAGCGGCGGACGCCTTTGGCGCAACTGGGTGGCAAAAGCTCGTGAAAGTACAACTGCCGTATGCGAAATCGACGATCTTGGCGGGAGTTAATCAGTGCATCATGCTCGCCCTGTCGATGGTGGTCATAGCGGCTATGATCGGGGCGAAAGGCTTGGGTGCAGACGTATATCGTGCCGTTTCGCAAGTGGATATAGGAAGAGGATTCGAGGCGGGGCTGTCCATCGTGATCATCGCTATCGTCTTGGATCGGCTTACTCAACATGCAGGAAAAAAGGAGAGAAATACATGATGAACAAAACGGTTCCAGCTTTACTGGCAGTGATGATGGGAGCGACAGCTTGGCTCGCAGGCTGCTCCAGTCAAAACACAAACACACAAATACCGACAGCAACGATGATTGGTCCTATCCCTTCCGAGACGTCGGACAACGCGCTAGGAGAAAAGCTCGACTACAAAATCATCGGAATCGACGCAGGAGCAGGCTCGATGGTGAAGACAGAGGAAGTCATGAACCTGTATGGCTTGGATAAATGGCAGCTTGTCGAAGGCTCAGATGCAGCGATGACAGCAGCTTTGATCAAGGCGTACGAAGCAAAGGAACCGATTATCATTACAGGCTGGACGCCGCATTGGATGTTTAAAAAGATGGATTTGAAATACTTGGCAGACCCGAAGAACGGCTTTGGCGGAGCGGAACAAATCCATACCATTGTGCGCAAAGGGCTGAAAGAGGATCAGCCTGCTGCCTATCAATTTCTGGATAAGTTCTGGTGGGAGCCAGCCGATATGGAGTCAGTCATGGTCCAAATGATTGACGGAAAAGATCCGGAAGTGGCCGCTGCGGAATGGGTAAAAAACAACGAAGCCAAAGTAGCGAAATGGGTAGAGGGCATCCAGCCTGTCCAAAAAGAGAAGCTGACTCTCGCTTATGTAGCATGGGATTCCGAGATTGCCAGCACGCACGTCGTAGAGCATGTGCTGGAGCAGAAGCTGGGGTATGAAGTCGAATTGAGTCAGGTGCAGACTGGACCGATGTGGGCAGGAGTGGCCATTGGGGATGTAGATGGGATGGTTGCGGCTTGGCTGCCGTCTACAGATACGAGCTATTTGAAAAAATTTGGTGGGCAAATCGAGGATTTGGGCCCGAATCTCGACGGAACCAAAATCGGACTCGTGGTTCCTTCGTACATGAACATCTCGTCCATTGAGGATCTCCAATAAGGAAGGGGAGGCGCTGCTATGAAGCATTATCTCGTAATTGGCAAGGGGGAAGCATTCACTTCTTTTGTCCGGACACTATGCTGCGACAGTTTGCCTGCTTTTTGGGGAAGGAATCCCGGTGCCTTTTCATTGACAGCGGGGCCTGGAGACAAGACGATTCAGCGTTTTTTGCCCATCTCATTTGACGAGTGCTACCGCGATCAGGAATCCTTGCTGCTCTACCATTCCGTCTACATCTTTCCCGATGAGTGGGCGGAGGGACGTGACTTGCTGACACTGTTCAAGCAGCTAGGCACCTGCCGGATTTTTGTGATGACGCAGGAGCATCGGAACGCGATGTTATACAAGGCGCTTGGGGCGAATCACGTCATCGTGAGTCAGCCCGGGTATAAAGGCTACGGTTGGTTGGCTGAACAGATGAGTGGGTAAGAGAGGAATAGAAATGGCTCCGCCTGCAAATGAGGCGGAGCCTTGTTTTCGTGAAATTAGCCCAACATTTTTTCGAAGTCCTTGTCCAATACATAAACTTCGATTCGTTCACCCATTTTCGTGCTGATGTCGCTATGACTCGATAGTACCTTGCAGCTTGTCAGCTTTTCTACGATTTCTTCTGATTCTTCACTGTACATCTCACGGAGAACCTCGCGCATTTCTTTTACGATGCGGCGACCTTTATCGTGACTGGACAGATGCTTTTCTTCGACGGTGAGAACACCCTTGAATCTGACAATGACCATATCACCGACGATGTAGGTCTTCGCTTCCTGTGGACCTCGTCCAATCAGATCGCGCTGAAATTTTATGAATGCTTCGCTGATTTCGGCTTCCAGCTTTTTTTTGTTAGAGATGGCCAAACGCCATACCTCCCATAATTTATCATTGTGCCTAATATTACTCAGCAGTCTTGGGGCTGTCAAACAAATAGGCTGATAATGTGAAAACGCGAGAGAATCGATGAAATATCATGATCGGATAAGGCCTGATAGGTTTAAATCGCTTACACGGATAAAGAATGCAGAAATCGTGTGAAAAAGACTGAAATAGGACATTAACATCCGATTATGCCGGACGTATAATGAGACTCGTAACCAACAATTGCAAATATGGCCAAATCCCGAGGCACTCGGGAACGGAGGACCCAATCAGTAGGGGTTAATCCCACGAATGAATCGTGGGAGGGATGAGAAACTCTTTCGCCATCCTACCCGTCAGCTAACTTCGTCGGCTAAAGCGAGGGAGGTCTAAAGACCGCCTGTTTGAGGAGGCCTTTTTGTTATCCTTATGGGACGACAAAGGTTGACTCGAAACGTAATGCAGGTCTTTTCGTTTTGCTCAAAAACGGTCAATGACCGTTGTTACTTACAAGTAAATAGCTGTTTTTTTGAAAAAGGAAACGGGAGACAAAACGCAAAGAAGGCAACTTCAAGTCGGCTGGGCGTTAGGTAGACCAATGAGTACTTTTTCTCCGATACAAAGGATCGTTTTATTTGCCGCGGAAGCGGGCGACTTCGTTCGTCTGTTCATCTTCAGCTCGGTCAAATACGGCGGTCTTTCGGGGAAATCGTAAGCATTGGTCTATTTTTTATCCCAAATGGCAGGTTTTCTTCAAAAAAGAAATCTTGTACAGGGGATAGCGAGAGAGACGAGTCGGCCAGACTTCACGGAATAGTTAGTACGACAAAAAAGGAGGGACATTGCATGGACGTGGTTTCCATACTGCTCTTGGCGCTTTCATTCGGTGTATTTTTTGCACTCATCAAGTTTTGTGACGCCGTGGTAAGAGAACAGGGAGGGAAAGAGAAATGATCTGGTTGCTGCTGATTGTGGCAGGGCTTGCGTTGTACCTGTGCCACGCATTGATTTACCCGGAAAAATACTAGGGGTTACCCGAATCATTCGTTTATTTGGAACCATTTTTTAGAGGGAGTAGGAGGAACTGTCGTGGACTTTATACAAATAGCGTTGGTTTTGGTGGTGCTTTTCGTGCTCGCCATACCAATGGGAAAATATTTGGCACGCTCCTTTTCGCTGGAGACGACCCGATTGGACCGTGTTTTTGGTGGGTTGGAAAAAGCGATATACAAGCTGTCTGGCATTCGCGTAGCAGATATGACCTGGAAGCAGTACGCAATGGCTGTTCTGGTCAGCAACATTTCAATGGTAGCTATTGCGTATCTCTTGCTTCGTTTGCAAGGGATGCTGCCCGGAAACCCAAGCGGTATTGCAGCGATGGAGCCGTTGCTTTCCTTTAACACGGCTGTCAGCTTTTTGACGAATACGAATCTTCAGCATTACAGCGGGGAGAGCGGATTGTCGTATCTATCGCAGATGCTGGTCATTATTTACCTGATGTTTACGACGCCAGCGACAGGGATCGCGGTCGTGATGGCCTTCATGCGAGGGCTGACCGGACAGCGCAGCATCGGTAACTACTACGTAGACTTGGTGCGTGCTCACACACGGGTGTTGATTCCACTGGCGATTGTCGTGACACTGCTCTTGGTATCCCAAGGCGTGCCGCAGACGATGGAGCCGACGGCAACAGCGACAACCATTAGCGGAACGGAGCAACAAATAGCTCGCGGTCCGGTTGCTTCACTCGTATCGATTAAGCATTTGGGAACAAACGGAGGCGGATTCTTTGGGGTAAACTCTTCACATCCATTTGAAAACCCAACACCGCTAACAAACGTGATCGAAATTTTGTCGATGTTCTTGATCCCAGCGGCACTGCCATTCGCATTCGGCTTCATGGCGAAGAGCCGCAAGCAAGGCTGGGTTATTTTTGGAGCGATGTTCGTGATGTTCCTGGCGTTCCTCATTACGGCGTATGCCAATGAAGTAAGCGGCAACCCGGCGCTGGAGCGGGCTGGCCTGTCACAACAAATGGGCAGCATGGAAGGAAAAGAAGTCCGTTTTGGTATCGCACAAAGCGCCTTGTTCACTGCCGTGACAACAGCGGCAACAACAGGAACCGTGAACAACATGCACGATACATTGACTCCACTTGGCGGCTTGGTTCCGCTCGGTGAAATGATGCTCAACTGCGTATTCGGCGGAGATGGCGTCGGGACGATTAACATTTTGATGTATGCGATTTTGGCTGTATTCTTGGCGGGCTTGATGGTAGGGCGTACGCCTGAATTCCTTGGCCGCAAGATCGAAGGAAAAGAGATGAAGCTGATCGCCATCGCGATTCTCGTTCATCCCCTGATTATTTTGGCGCCAACCGCTATTGCATTGGCGACAGAAATGGGTTCGTCTGCAGTGTCGAACCCAGGTTTCCACGGTATTTCACAAGTGCTGTACGAGTACACTTCTTCGGCAGCCAACAACGGTTCTGGTTTTGAAGGATTGGGCGACAACACGCCATTCTGGAACATTTCTACCGGACTCGTCATGCTGTTCGGTCGATACGTCTCGATCATTACGATGCTGGCGGTAGCAGGCTCCTTGCTCGCAAAAACGCCGGTACCGGAAACGATGGGTACACTGCGCACAGACAATAGTGTATTCACCGTGATTTTGATTGCGACTGTGGTGATCGTAGGCGCACTGACATTCCTGCCTGTGCTTGCGCTCGGCCCAATCGCCGAGTGGCTAACGATCCGTTAAAAGAGGAAGTTCAAAAGCCGACTTTTTGAACAACGAATGAAAAATGAATACTAGAGGCAAAGGAGTAATTTTCCATGAGTAGAACGCGCACGGTTGCGCTTCCTAAAGATTTGTACCAGAGGGCCTTTGTCGAGTCTTTCAAAAAACTGGACCCGCGTGTAATGATGAAAAATCCAGTCATGTTCGTGGTAGAGATCGGGTTCTTCATTACGCTTCTCCTGACGTTTGTACCCCATTTGTTTGGGGGAGCTTCGGACCCGTTTTACAACGGGGTCGTCAGCTTTATCCTGTTCGTGACGATTTTGTTCGCCAACTTCGCAGAAGCCTTGGCGGAAGGTCGCGGCAAAGCACAGGCAGAGAGCTTGAAAAAAACGAAGCAGGACACGCAAGCAAAAAAAATGGGGAAAGATGGTCGCATTCAGGTTGTCAGTTCCACAGAATTGCGAAAAGGCGATCTTGTTATAGTGGAAGCGGGCGAGCTGATTCCATCTGACGGGGAAATCGTCGAGGGTGTCGCCTCTGTGGACGAATCAGCAATTACGGGTGAATCTGCTCCGGTCATTAAAGAAGCAGGTGGCGATTTCAGCTCTGTCACAGGAGGTACGCGTGTAGTCAGTGACCGCATCCGCGTCCGTGTGACGACTGATCCCGGCGAATCGTTTTTGGATCGCATGATTTCGTTGGTAGAAGGTGCGAAGAGACAGAAGACTCCGAATGAAATCGCGTTGAATACGCTGTTGGTCAGCTTGACGTTGATTTTCCTGATCGTCTGCACGACCTTGCAGCCGATAGCCAACTATGTAAATGCAGCCATTCCGGTTGCGACACTGATTGCTTTGCTCGTCTGCTTGATTCCAACCACCATTGGCGGACTCTTGTCAGCGATTGGGATTGCGGGTATGGACCGGGTCACACAGTTTAACGTCATCGCCATGTCTGGTAAAGCCGTTGAGGCATCCGGTGACATCAACACCATTATTTTGGATAAAACGGGAACGATCACGCATGGTAACCGGATGGCTGCCGAGTTTGTCACCGTAGGCAACAGCAAGAGCACGGAATTGAACCGAGTAGCTGCACAAAGCTCGGTCCATGACGAAACACCGGAAGGACGCTCTGTTGTAGAGCTGGCGAAAAAACAAGGTCTGGCACCTGCTGAACTCGAATTGCCCGGTTCCGAAGGCGTGGAGTTCCGCGCTGAAACAAGAATGAGCGGGACGAATCTGACAAGCGGCGTCCTCATCCGCAAAGGGGCCGTCGACGCCATCAAAAAATACGTGATAGAGCAAGGGGGCAACATCCCTACTGATCTGGATGAAAAAGCAAACCGGATTGCAACGGCGGGCGGCACGCCATTGGCTGTAGTAGAAGGCAATACGATTCTCGGTTTGATTTACTTGAAAGATACCGTAAAGCCAGGGATGCGCGAACGCTTTGAAGAGCTGCGCCGCATGGGAATTCGTACGGTCATGTGCACGGGAGATAACCCGCTCACAGCAGCGACGATTGCCCGCGAAGCAGGTGTGGACGATTTCGTAGCCGAAGCCAAGCCGGAAGATAAGATTGCGCTGATCCGCAAAGAACAAGCGGCAGGCAAGCTGGTCGCCATGACAGGTGACGGTACGAATGACGCGCCAGCTCTCGCACAAGCCGATGTTGGTTTGGCGATGAATACGGGTACAGTAGCGGCGAAGGAAGCAGCGAACATGGTCGATCTGGATTCTGACCCGACCAAAATCATCGAGGTCGTGGCGATTGGCAAGCAGCTTTTGATGACACGCGGTGCATTGACGACGTTCAGTATCGCCAATGACGTAGCAAAATACTTCGCGATCATTCCTGCGATGTTCATGCTGGCGATCCCACAAATGAGTGCGCTCAACATCATGAGCCTTGCTACACCGCAAAGTGCGATTTTGTCCGCGTTGATCTTCAATGCGATCATCATCCCGATCCTGATTCCGTTGGCGATGAAAGGTGTAAAATACACGCCAATGAGCGCGACAAAGCTGCTTAGCCGCAACCTGGTGATTTATGGCTTGGGAGGAATTATTGTTCCGTTCGTGGGCATCAAGCTGATTGATTTGATTTTGACCGGATTGAATTTGATTTAATTTATATTGAAAAAAGAAAGCTCAGGTGAACCGATATGATATTGAAAAATTTGCGTCTCAGCCTCGTTTTGCTGCTGATTTGCGGTATTGCCTACCCGCTGGCGATGACAGGGGTTGCACAGGTTGTCATGCCTGCACAAGCAAGTGGTAGTCTCATCACCGATGCGAGTGGCAAGGTGGTTGGCTCCGAGCTGATTGGGCAGACCTTCACCGATCCGAAGTACTTCTGGGGACGCATTTCTTCTATTGATAATAATGCGTCAGGCTCTGGCTCGAATAACTACGCGCCATCCAACCCGGCCCTGATCGAACGTACGCAAAAGGATATCGCCGCATTTCTGGCAGCGAATCCTGGCGTGAAGCAGGAAGACATCCCGGCTGATTTGCTGACTAACTCCGCTTCCGGTCTAGACCCGCATATCTCTCCAAAGGCTGCCCAGATTCAAGTAGAGCGTGTAGCCAAGGCGCGCAATCTCGAGCCGGCACAACTACAGGCTCTGATTGAAGCGAATACAGAGGGAAGAAGCTTGGGTGTATTCGGAGAGCCGCGTGTCAATGTAGTGAAGCTGAATTTGGCTTTGGACGAATTGAAGAGGTAAAGATAGAAGGAGGGCTGCGAGATGGTAGAGCAGTTTCGGCGAAAGTCCCCGGATGAAATCTTGCAGTCCATCTCCAGAATGCACCGGGGCAGGCTGAAAATCATTCTGGGGGCAGTCAGTGGTTCAGGGAAAACCTATCACCTGCTAATGGAAGGGCAGACGCTTAAGAAAAAAGGGATTGATGTGGTCGTAGCTGGCTCAGGTGAGGCCACTCATCCCAAGCTGGCGCAAAAGCGGGAGGGCTTGGAACAAATCCAGCCAATCATCTGGTATTCCCTCGGGGAAGCGAGACATGATCTGGACGTTGCAGCCATTATCGAACGAGATCCGGAAGTCGTGCTCGTAGACGGTTTGGCTCATCGCAATCGTCCAGATGCCCCTCGTCCAACCAGGCTCGACGATGTTCAGTACTTGCTAAACCACAATATTAGTGTGATTGCGACGGTCAACATTTACGAATTGGCCGGGATGAAAGAGATGGCGGAGCGACTGACGAAGGCAGAAGTGCGGATTGACCAGTGTGTCCCTGAGGATACGCTTGCCATGGCTGACGAGGTGAAATTGCTCGACGTCACGCCAGAAGCCATTCTGAAACGGCTGCAAGAAGACGATCGCAACCCGACTCGAACCAAACACCCATTGTTTCGCAGAGACAATCTGCATATGCTACGAGAACTCGCTCTTCGGTTCGTAGCTACGGGCGTAAACGAGGATTTGGAGGATTATCGGGAGAAGCACGGCATGGTGGGGGCTTCAGGCGCCACAGAGAAGGTACTGGTTTCTGCCCAGTATCATTGGAACGGCTCAATATTGGTTCGTCGCGGACAACAGGTTGCCAAGAGGCTCGGCGGAGAGCTTTTGGTCGTCTGTTTTCTCCCTTTATCTAAGAAGCTGACGAAGGAAGAAGCGACTTTTAAGAGATCCATCGGAAAGCTCGTGGACAAAGTCGGAGGTACCTTTGAAGAGCAGATGCTTGCACGTGAAAAGGACGTGGCAAACGAGCTCGTCGCTTATGCGATGGAGAATAATGTGACCCGAATCGTCATGGGGCAGTCCAAGCGTACGCGCTGGGAAGAGATATGGTACGGCTCCATCGTCCATAAGATTCTTCGACAAACGAGAAATATCGATATCTTGATCGTGGCGGATCGTTCCGAGCGGGACGGTGAGCGCGTCATGCCGACCAAGCGAGAACAGGCGGTAACGGCCAATCCGTACCGACGACTCTCCGATGAGGAGATGCAGCAGGAAATCGGGAAAATCAAGCGCGGGACGTTAAAAGTATATGTAGGAGCCGCACCTGGTGTCGGCAAGACGTACACGATGCTGAGGGAAGGCAACGAGCTCGCCGAAAATGGCATCGACGTGGTGATTGGGCTTTTGGAAACGCATGGACGAAAAGAAACCATTGAGCAGGTAGGGGGACTTCCTCTGATCCCGCGCAAGCGCATCCCGTACAAAAACGTGACCCTGGAAGAAATGGACACGGACGAAATTATCCGGCGAAATCCGGAGGTCGTACTGGTGGATGAGCTGGCACATACGAATGTACCAGGGAGTGCCTATGAGAAGCGATACCACGATGTCGAGAAGATTTTGGCTGCGGGTATTTCCGTCATATCCACGATGAATATACAGCACCTCGAGAGCTTAAACGACAGCGTCGAGCAAATCACGGGAATCCGTGTGCGAGAGACGGTGCCGGACCATATTCTGCATCAGGCAGATGAGGTAGAGCTGATCGATATTTCACCCAAAGCACTGCGTCAACGGATGCGGGAGGGCAATATTTACGCGATGGAAAAGGTGGAGCAATCACTGACCAACTTTTTCAAAACAGGGAATTTGATCGCGTTAAGAGAATTGGCCTTGCGTGAAGTGGCGGACGACGTCGACGAACGCTTGGAGGCGTGGGAGCGACGAACGCTGCGCGGGCCTTGGCGGCAGCAGGAAGTCATTTTTGTCTGTGTGAATTTGCGGGCAGACAGTGAACGTTTGATTCGCCGAGGGTTTCGAATTGCCTATCGGTTGAAGGCGTCCTGGCATGTAGCTTACGTGCAGGATCATCCGTCGCTGACAGAAGAGGAAGAGACACAGCTGGCGAAGCTGAAGGCACTAACAGAGCGGCTCGGAGGTCGTTTCGAACGATACGAAGCCCCTTCCAGACGCAAGGTTTTCACCAAGCTGGTTTGGCATATGAACGAAAAAGGAACGACGCAGGTCGTCATCGGGCAGTCGGCGCGAACCCGCTGGAAGGAAATTCTCGAGGGTTCGGTCATTCAGCGTTTATTGCGGGAGGTTCGACACATGGATGTGCTGGTCGTGGCCGATCACGCACCCGAGATGATGTGAGGGAGGGTAATGATGGGCACAGAAAAAGAAGGGCAATGGGACCAAAGCGTGGCAGACGCCTATAGCCGTTTGGAGTGCCTGATACTAGAGCCAACTACGGAGGCAGATTTGTTTTCCAGGCTGATACGGGTCTACCTGGAGGAAGAAGAGGTGCGCATACGGCAAAAGCTAAAGCGCAAATCCTCACAGCGAATCTCTCGCGTCATGCATGAGCGGGTGGGTGAGTTTTTGTCAGGACAGTTGGCCGGGCTTTCGTTTCAAGTGATCGACGGTCTCTTGTTTATAAAGAGGGAGGAACAGTTAGTCGCGGCACTCAAATGCATTCCTGATCTCGGCAGCTACGATACGCCGTCCTGGAATGCGACACTTGCTCGTTTTGCCAAGCAGTATCAAAAACGGTTCAAGCTGGCGCCAGAGAAGCTGTTGTTCGTTGTATGCTCGCTCGCAAAAAGCTTGGATGCAGCTCATGCCAAGGCGTTGACCGGAATTGACGTGTGGTGTGGCGCGGCGCTAACAACTCCAGCCTATCGCGATGCGCTGCAAGTGTACGTCAACAAATATGTGGAAGTCATGGACGCGCTCCCGCAGCCTGTGAACCAAGTGTATTTCTTAAGTGCAGACGTTCATCCGAATGCACTTGCTTGCCAATTGCTGCGAGGGGAGAAAGCATCTTTGCCAGATGGCTGGCTGCGACCGTCCGTCAGTGATCTCATCCAATTATTGCAAGCTAAGCCGTGATATACTTGTAAGGACATTCATACCATGAATTCCTTGGGAGGGACTTTTTATCGACGTGAAAGTGGCTGGAATTCCGCATTTCACAGGGGCGTACGTCTCTGGTACAGAGCTTGCTCCAGATGCTTTGCGAAACGCAGGATTGATTGAGCGATTGCAGCAGTTTGGCTTGGGCGTGCAAGATGTAGGAAATCTGCATCTTCCCGATGATTTGCCTCGCCATAATATTCCACCTGTTCGTAATTGGCCGGCTCCGCGTATGTTTTGGGATTTGCTGCAAAAGGACGCGCAAGAGTGGCTCGATACAGACGACTTTGTTTTGATGCTCGGTGGAGACTGTAGCTTAGTCGTTGCAACGGCACAGGCTCATCAGGCTCGGTATCAGGAAAAAGCGTATCTGCTCGTGATTGATGGTCATCTCGATGCTGTAGTTCCATCGGCTTCTCGCTGTATTGGGGCAGCAGGGATGGGATTGTGGTTTTTGCTTCAGGATCGCGGACAATGGATCGAACCAAGTGGCTGGGATGCAGAGCGAATCCGACTTGTCGGCTGCCAGCAAATGCCTGCGGAGACGTTTGGCGTAGAAGTCATGACCTTGGCTCAGCTCACAGAAGAAAGCATTGTGGAACGAGTTTCTCATACGCTCCAATCGATCCCGCCTGATGCCAAAATCCTCGTTCATTTCGACGTAGATATCATGCACAAAGACGCGATGCCAGCGGCTTATTCTCCAAGTGAGATTGGATTGTCGCTGTCCGAAGCGGAGGCATTGCTTGCGACTGTTCTGCGAGATTCGCGGGTGACCAGTCTGGAAGTGACAGAGTTTTCAGGGGCGAGGGATACAACTGGCGAATATGCACGGAGACTGGCAGAGCTGCTCGCCCGGGCACTATCTGTACGTGTTTAAAGCCCTTCCATCTATGAAATAAATTCGATAACGAGTGAGCTCGGCAGTCCTGATTTCGTTCAGGCTGTCGAGCTCTTTTTTTGGGGCTTTCTTAGTTTTAAGAGGTAGCAAAGCTGGTGAGAAGAAAAAGCACAGGACTCGCAGACCTTGACAACGCCTACCCAGTCGGAACTTTAAAAAGAGGACCACGCTTGTCGAACACTTCTTCCCTGAGAAACGTCCGCCCGTAGGGTGGCTTTGGCTTGACGGTCCTCTTTTTAAAGTGGAGACGGACAGTCAATTCCCCACGCTGGCGTGTCAGAGTCGAAGAGAACTGTGCTTTTTCTTCTCCTCCACTATGTTGACTCAACCCCCAAGCTATAAGCCTTGAATCACTCTTTTGACAGGAAAAAAAGTTTTTTTAAAAATAAGGAGAAAGGATTTCCCAGCCCAATCGTATTAGTTGTGAATCAACCAAAATGGAAGCTGCGCAGCATTCCCCACTGGCTGATCGGTGATAGATGGAGGAGTAGTAAAAATGCCGGACGATCGGGAATTGATCGAGCAAATCCAAGCTGGCAATCATCAGTTGTACAGTCAGATTATCGACAGGTACAAGGGCAAGATCGTTACCTACTTGTACAAAATGATCGGTAACATGCCGGATGCACAGGATTTGGCTCAAGACGTGTTTACCAAAACCTTTTACCAATTGAAAGACTATCGGCCTGAGCACAAGTTTTCTTCATGGCTGTATCGAATCGCGAGCAATCATTGTCTCGATGAAATGCGAAGACGCAAAAGGACAGAGCAGACCGCAATCGTGGAAGAGCAGATCATTGATCCGGTGACACCAGAAGCCGCCCTGTTAAAAAAGGAACGGGACGCCCAGCTGGAACGTAGTATCATGCTGCTAGATGAGGAGTATCGCGAGGTGTTCGTCCTGCACTACTTGCAGCGTCTGTCTTATCGGGAAATCAGGGAGCGACTGTCTCTTACCCAGAGCGCTGTTCAAATGCGACTGTTCCGTGCTCGTAAAGAGATGAAGAAAAGCCTGACGAAAACGATGGGAGGGGGAGATGTTTATGACATGCTTCATGTTTAATCAATGGAAGCTATATGCCAATGGCGAGCTCTCCCTTCCGAAAGCAAAGGATTGGAGCAGCACGCAGAATACTGCCCACAATGTCAAAGAAAGCTGCAAGAGTGGGTAGATCACATGCTGGAAGAGGAAATTTCCGCCTATCCGGAAGTTCCTGTACCCGATACGTTTACGGACGAGGTCATGAGTAAACTGTTCGAAGCAGCTCCCGCACGTATGGCACGGAAGCACTCCTCCCTAACCAGAAGACAAAGGGGTTGGGATATTGTGAAGAAGACAGGAATAGTAGTAGCAGGACTTACGGCATTGGTGGTAACAGGAACCGTTGTATCGCCAACGTTTGCGAATTATGTGAATAGCTTGTTCCAGATTGAGAAGGATGCGGATAATGGCATGAAAAATGCTGTGGATAAAGGTTTTGTCCAAAAGCTGGAGAAAAAAGTAACCGATCAAGGGATTACGTTTGAAGCAAAAGAGGTAATGGCTGACTCGATGAGAATCGCGGTTATCTATGATTTGTACGACCAAAGTGGCAAGCAAATCAGTAAAAACGATCACTTCTTGGATGCGGATCTAATCGATTCAACGGGGAAAAATTGGTTGGAGGAAGAGGGGCCAAGTTGGGGAGCTTACGGAAAGTATTTTATCGCAGAGCAACCCTTAAACACTATCTTTGAATCCGTCGAAGCTACTCCAAATCAGTTGACCTTAAAATTAGAACTGACCGAAATCGCTGGGAAAAGTGGAAAATGGTCATTGGAAATTCCGATCGACATGAAGAAAGCCAAGGAAGCGACCAAAACCGTTGTTTTCCAGGATACAGCTTTTCATTCACCACTGGGCATGGAGATTGAACTGGAAAAAATCGAATTTTCTCCTAGTGCAACCCGTGTCATGCTAGAGACAACACTTGCAAAATCAGCTTATATAGAAGTTGAACGGGAACGAGAAGAGGTAACTTTAGAAGGAGAGAAAACGAAAATAACGGAAAAATACAATGACCCCATTTTATCGGGAGACGATATTGCGTTCGAAATTACAAACGAAAAAGGCGATGTCGTAGCTGCTTGGGATAAGACGTTGTTGGATGAGGGGATTTCGAAGGAGAAGAATGTTCTTACGTTATCTGGAATGGTCGGCAAGTCGCTAGGCGACTATGGGATGAAGTGGTGGCATACGTTTGGCCCAATACACGGTGAACAAAAGTTAAAGCTTCAGCTCCAAAAAATTTATGAGACAAAACGAGCTTCTTCTAAATTCGATCTCGCTCCAACAGAACTAAGCAAGAAAGCAGCAACCTTCAAAGATGAATCAGACAGTACCTTTATGTTTTCCTCCTTTTCATTGGAGTCCGGTAGTGGCGATAAGCCAGGTATGGCTGTCTTGACAGTAGAAGGCACATTGGGAAAAGGTGTAGTCGAAGCCAGCTCTTGGAGTGTAAAGGATGAAAATGGTCAGAGCTATCCGGCCCGTTTGAAAACAAATAGCACCAGAGACAAAGATGGACGAGTGCACGTCAAAGGTAAGCTGGAAATTCTTCGTATGGAAAAACAACCGAAAAATCTCTCGGTAACCTATAAGGAATATGCAGTGGAGCACGATGTAAATTGGGAAGTACCGATTGAAATCAAATAGATGAAAGACAGACAGGGGAAGAGGCTGACAGAAGCCTCTTCTTTTTTATTTGGATAACTGATTCTAGAATTTTTTAAAAGTAGAGAAAGGTTTTTCCATTTAATCCGTATTAGCTTATGTATCAACCAAAACGGAAGCTGCGCAGCATTCCCCGCTGGCTTGACCTGTGATAGATGGAGGAGTAGCAAAATGCCGGACGATCAGGAATTAATCGAGCAAATCCTGGCTGGCGATCATGAGCAGTACAGACAAATTGTCGACAAATACAAGGGCAAGATTGTTGGCTATTTGTACAGGATGATCGGCAACATGCCAGACGCACAGGATTTGGCTCAAGACGTGTTTATCAAAACCTTTTATCGTTTACATGACTATCGGCCTGAATACAGGTTTTCTTCATGGCTGTATCGAATTGCGAGCAATCATTGTTTCGATGAAATGCGAAAACGCAAACGGACAGAGCAGGTAGAAATCGATGAGGAGCAGCTAATTGACCCATACACGCCTGAGACGACTTTGTTGAAAAAGGAACGGGACACCGAGCTGGAACGCAGCATCATGCTGCTGGATGAGGAGTATCGCGAAGTATTCGTCCTGTTTTACATCCATCGTCTGTCGTATCGGGAAATCAGCGAGCAACTGTCTCTCTCGGAGAGCTCCGTTCAGATGCGTTTATTCCGCGCCCGCAAAAAGATGAAAGACAGCCTAGAGAAAACGATGGGAGGGGGAGCTATTTATGAAATGCTTCATGTTTAATCAATTGAAGCTATACGTAAACGATGAGCTGGCCCCTGCCGAGAGCAAAGGATTGGAGCAACATGTGGAAAATTGCCCACAATGCCAGAAGCAACTGCAAGAGTGGGTAGAAGGCATGCAGGAAGAGGATTTTTCCACCATTCCGGAGGCTCCTGTACCCGATGCGTTTACAGATGAGGTCATGGATAAGCTGTCTGATGCAGTTCCTCCACGTTCTAAGCAAAAGCGCTCCTCCCGAACCAGAAGACAAAGGGGTTGGGATATTGTGAAGAAGACAGGATTGGTAGTAGCAGGACTAACGGCGTTGGTGGTGACAGGAACGGTTGTATCACCTACGTTTGCAAACTACGTGAACAGCTTGTTCCAGATGGAAGAGAACTCGGATAATGGGATGAAAAACGCTGTCCATAAAGGCCTTGTCCAAAAGCTGGAGCAAAAGGCGACGGATCAAGGAATTACGGTTGAAGCAAAAGAGCTTCTGGCAGACTCGATGAGGATCGCCGTTATCTACGATTTGTACGACGAGAGCGGTAAAAAGATTGAGGATCATCTTCTGGAAGCGAAGCTGATTGATTCGAACGGAAAAGATTGGTTGGAAGAAAAAGGAAATGGTTGGAAAAGTTATGGACCGTTTTTCATCACGGAGCGGTATTTGAACGAGATTTTCGAATCACCTGAAGCTACTCCCGACCAACTGACCTTGTATTTGGAACAGACAGAAATTGCAGGTAAGACAGGAAAATGGTCTTTGGAAATTCCGATTGATATGAAGAAAGCCAAGGAAGCGACGAAAACGGTTGTCTTCCAGAATACGGCTTTTCAATCGCCACAAGGTCTAGGGATTGAATTGAAAAATATCGAATTTTCCCCAAGCGCGACACGGATCATGCTGGATACTATTTCTCCAAAATCAGCTTATTTGGACGTTGAACGAACGTCGATCCTGTACGATCGGAAAAATCCGCGAGGGGGCCATATCACAGAAAAAGAGCGAGATCCTGCTTTTTCGGGAGAGAATATGATGTACGAAATCACCAATGAAAAAGGGGAAGTGGTAGCAGCTTGGGATTTGAAATCATTGGATGATGGGCTTAATAAAAAGAAGAATATTCTTCGGACACCGAGAACAGAAGAAGAAGCGGAAGAAGGACCAGAGGGCGATGTTTTGAATTGGTGGCATACATTTAGCCCGATAAAGGGCGAACAAAAATTAAAGATTGAGCTTCAGAAGATTTATGAGAAAAAACTGGCTTCGCCTAAATTTGATCTGGTTCCAACAGAACTAGACAAGAAAGGTGCGACTTTCAAGGATGAGTCAACAGGCAGTACCTTTACATTCTCTTCTTATGCATGGAAGCCAGGTAACGGCGAAGATCTAGGTGAGGCCGTAATGACCATAGAGGGTACATTAGGACAAGGCATAGTCGAGAACCAGGATTGGTTTGTAAAGGATGAAAATGGGAAGGCTTACTCTGCGTCAGTGAGTACTGAAAGCACCAGAGACAAGGACGGACGGGTACAGATCAAAGGTGAGATCTCGATTCCGCTCTTGAAGCAAGAACTGAAAAAGCTCACGGTATCCTACGCTACCTATATGGTGGAACATGACGTTAAGTGGGAAGTACCTTTTGATATCAAATAGTACAAAGAAAAGGAAGAGGCCGACAGGGGCCTCTTCCTTTTCTTTACAGGAGCTAGTTTTTTTATGATTTGTGTACGTAAGGCCCCAACTGTTGTCGAGTAAAGGTATAACGGGAACTTTCGTCCTTTAGCCACATATTCCCCTTCACAATGAGAATGTACACCGCAACGATGAAGTAGCCCGTCCCAATGATCCAGTCTGATGTGGTTACCATGCCAGTGGAGATGATGTGCAGGATATACCATACCCCGATCGGGATGTGGAAGAAGATAACGGCGAACAAACCCGGATTGTAGAGCGTTTTCGCTTTTAGATTCGCAAAAACTCCATGCCAGATAAACTGGAAGAAGCCCATGAGAATTGGTGCCAAACCGAGCCAGATGACCGTCGGGAATAAGAGGGGAACCAGATAAAAGACATAGGCAATGACGAGGTTGATGATCATCGCAGACTGTGGATTCAGCGGGTATCGCTCTGGATGGCTGCTTTTGAAAATCAAACCGTTAAACAGGCCGGCAAAATATCCGGGCCAACGATACTCTTCATACTGATGAACAAGGATGGCGATGAAGCTCAGCCACAACAGCCGCTCAATAGCAAGAATGGTGCCCCATTGCAGCATGACATACAGACCCACACCTACTGCCACCAACAAACCGAGATCAGACCAATATTTTCGCAAAAAGCCCATTTGTCTCTCCCCCTATTTCCTATTTTTTATGAAAATAGCGTGCGAATAACAAATCAATCTGTTGTTCAACCGAAGCGACCTCGATGCCAGCGCCTGTAGACAATATCGACTTGAGCAAGGCTGGCAGAAAAATCGCTCCAAACAGCTGCATGATCATCATCATGAGAACCTCATGGTCTTCTTCGTGGGTAATTTCCTTCAAAACTCCCTCAATTTTCACAAACCCGATGCTTTTGAGAAATTGGCCGTACTCATATTGCGAGGTAAATACAGCGCCACCCAGCGAAAAGATTCGCGAAACCAGCTCGGGATATTGCTGGATGATCTGCACGTAGCTCATTAAAAACTGCTTGAGTCGTTCTTGGGGAAGCAGAGATGTGTTATCCAAGATACCAAATGTAGTTGTAAAGCTGCCTAGAAAAGCACTGAGGGCTTCATTGATGAGCCTATCCTTGGAACCGAAATAGTAGTTAACCAAAGCTACGTTAGTACCGGAATCCGCTGCGATTTTCCGCACCGTCACATTCTCGAAGCCCTCCATCTTGATCAAATCCAGTGTCGATTGCAAAATTTTCGCTTTCGTTTCGCTGTTTTTATCTACCTGTGACATGACCAACCTCCTTTTTATTGGAAGCAAAACGTTTCTATTAAACAACGCTTTAAACATTGTTTAATTTAATGGTATCACTTTCTATCTGGGATGGCAATGATTCGTTGGCACATCAGCTGAGCTTTTCGCGTATACCTAATAGGCAATGGGAAAGAGGTGACCACATATGAGCGGATGGCTCGCACTCCTGCTCGTTTCCCTGGCCATCAGTATGGACAGTGTCAGTGTAGGATTGACGTATGGTTTACGGAACATGAGAATGCCCTTTTTGTCGCTCGTCGTCGTTTCCGGTTGTTCGTTTGCTGTTGTATATGGTGTCATGCTCGTAGGCTCATCCCTCACCGAATGGTTAACCCCCGAGATCGGCAAGTATATTGGTGCCGCGGTCTTGATCCTCATGGGTTTGTTTACTCTGTGGCGGCTCATTGCGACACGGTCGGGGACAGAGGCTCAGGAGTCTACCACTGCGAGTTGCAACGCCGTTGTAGCCGCAGAAAAACAGGAAGAGCAGGAGCCTATCGTATTATTGTCGCAGTTCCGCATTTTTGGTGTCATGATCCAGATTTTAAAAGATCCGTCCAAAGCCGATGCTGACCGTTCTGGGCATATTATGGGCTGGGAAGCCGTCATGTTGGGGCTTGCCCTGTCTTTGGATGCTTTCGGCGCAGGCATCAGCCTTACGTTCTTGGGATACTCGCCACTGCTCGTCGCTCTCTGTATCGCAGTGATGAGTGCTTTGCTTCTTGTGGTAGGAATTGCCCTCGGCAGGCGCGCAGGAAAAGCTAGCTGGTTGACGCGACTCACCTGGCTGCCGCCGATTTTGTTGATTTGCATTGGTGTAGCCAAAAGCTTGAAATAACCGACAAACTAACCACAGACCCGTCCAGATAAATGGACGGGTTGTTTTATTTTCTAGCTCGTCTGCATACACATGAAAATGAGTGAGAAGTGGATGGAGGAGATGTAGGTGGATACACAGCCAATTCGAAAATGGTACACGCTGGCGGCGGCCGACGTGACCGAAGCCCTTCATAGTGATGCTGCGCAAGGGTTGACTCAGCAGGAGGCGGAGCGGCGACTGGCTAAACAAGGTGCCAACCAGTTGGCTGAACAAAAGCGAAAGCCTCTCTACTCGGTCTTTGTTGATCAGTTCAAGGATTTTATGGTACTCATCCTGTTCATCGCAACACTGATCTCGTACTTCCTCGGAGAGTACTTGGATGCGATTGCGATCATCGCGATCATCCTCATTAACGGCATCCTCGGTTTTATTCAGGAGGCCAAGGCTGAGCGATCCTTGCAAGCGCTAAAGGAGCTGGCATCCCCGATGGCGCGCGTCATCCGGGGCGGGCACATTTCCATGATACCGGCTTCGCGGCTGGTACCGGGTGATCTGGTTCAATTGGAGGCCGGGGACCGTATTCCCGCAGATTTACGGTTGCTTTCGGCCAATCGGCTAGAGGTAGAGGAGTCTGCGTTGACAGGAGAGTCTGTTCCCGTCGGGAAAAACGTGAAAAGACTGGAGACAGCCCAGGCCTCCACTGTACCGCTTGGCGACCAAAAAAATCTCGCGTTCATGGGCACGATGGTGACCGGAGGAACAGGGAGCGGCATCGTCGTAGCGACAGGGATGAGCACGGAAATCGGGAAAATCGCGCACTTGATGAATACAGCGGAAGAAGCAGAAACCCCATTGCAGCTGCGCTTGGAGCAAATGGGCAAAATTCTCGTGGTCGTCGCACTGCTGTTGACGATTGTGGTCATCGCTGCTGGTGTCTGGCATGGTCATGAGCTGTTTACGATGTTCCTCGCCGGGGTCAGTCTCGCAGTGGCGGCGATTCCGGAAGGCTTGCCGGCGATTGTGACTGTCGCGCTAGCGCTTGGCGTCCAGCGGATGATCCGGCGTAATGCGATCGTACGCAAGCTCCCATCAGTCGAGACATTGGGCTGCGCCTCTGTCATTTGCTCTGATAAAACAGGGACCCTGACTCAAAATAAAATGACCGTTACGCAAGTGTGGCACAGCGATTCCACGTATGAGGTGAGTGGCAGCGGCTACGCACCAGAGGGAGCCTTTCACTATCTAGGGAAAATGGTATCTCCCGCCCGTGACGGAGCGCTCTCGCAAATGATCCGAATCGCAGACCGATGCAACAACGCTCGCTTGACATGCGAGGAGCAAAGCACACGCAATCTGCTCGGGATGGGCAAGACGTCACGCTTTTGGCAAGTCGTAGGCGACCCGACAGAAGGTGCTCTCAAGGTACTTGCCGCGAAGGCATTGGGCGGCAATACGGAGCGTAGCAACCAGAAGAATCAGGGACAGCGTGTGGAGGAGCTCCCCTTTGATTCTGATCGCAAAATGATGTCGGTCGTCGAAAAGGGGACGGACGGCGTATATTCCCTGCTGACCAAAGGCGCGGCGGAGGCATTGTTGGCGAGATCGACGCACATTTTGTGGAAGGGAGAGCTCATTCCACTCTCCGCGACGCTTCGTCACCAAGTACTGGAGCAAACGGAACGGATGGCAGGCAAAGCGCTGCGTGTACTGGGCTTCGCGTATAAGACACTGCAAGGCTATCGCCCGGGACAGCCGATCGGCACCCTGGAAAACAATCTCGTCTTTGTCGGAATGGCAGGGATGATCGATCCACCGCGTGAAGAGGTGCGTCCAGCGATCAATCTGTGCCATCAAGCAGGAATTAAGACGGTCATGATAACAGGTGACCACAAGGTAACAGCAGAAGCAATCGCCCGGCAGATTGGTTTGATGCGTGGCTACGGAGAAGTATTGGAGGGGCGGGAGCTGGATGGCATGTCAGATGAGCAGCTCGCAGAGTATGCGGAGCGCGTCACCGTCTATGCCCGTGTGTCTCCTGAGCACAAGCTGCGGATCGTCCGTGCCCTGCAAAGCCAAGGACATGTTGTTGCTATGACCGGAGACGGTGTCAATGATGCTCCTGCGATCAAGACCTCAGACATTGGGATCGCGATGGGGATTACCGGTACAGATGTGACGAAGGAAGCGGCCGATCTCGTGCTGCGCGACGATAACTTTGCCACGATTGTCGCCGCCGTCGAGGAAGGGCGTAACATCTATGACAACATTCGAAAATTCATCCGTTATTTGCTCGCGTCCAACGTAGGCGAGATTCTCGTCATGTTTTTTGCGATGCTCCTCGGGCTTCCTTTGCCTTTGGTGCCGATCCAGATCTTGTGGGTCAATCTCGTGACGGATGGCTTACCGGCCATGGCGCTGGGCATCGATCAGGCGGAGAAAGATACGATGTATCAGAAGCCGCGCAACAAGGCAGAGAACATATTCAGCCGAGGATTGGGCTGGAAGATTATTAGCCGAGGCTTTCTCATCGGGGCGATGACGCTCTTGGCATTCTGGCTGACGCTCAAAGAGAATCCGAATGACTTGGTGCATGCCCAGACTGTTGCTTTCGTTACGTTGGTTATGGCGCAGCTGATTCACGTTTTCGATTGCCGGAGTCAATATAGCGTTTTTCACCGCAATGTATTTGAAAACAAGTACCTCGTCTGGGCCGTGCTTTCGTCGATCGTGCTCGTGATCGGTGTCGTATACATGGAGACACTCCAGCCGATCTTCAAAACAACGGATCTGAATCTGCGCGATTGGGCATTAATTTTGGTCGCGGCAGGAGTTCCTACGTTTGTCGCGGGAATCGGTGGGGTGCTTACCAGCGGCAGACAGCGCACAAGCAAAGAAAAACGTCCAGCTATGCGTACGGTTCGTCCTGACTAATCGAGCCACCAAAGGGGAGAGGGAGCCATTGTGCGCTTGAGAAGGGGAGGATGGAAAAGACGTAGAAGGAGAATTTTCGCTGGGCTCCTACTGATTATTGTGGTATTTATCGTTTTGTTTATCGTTGTGGAACGCAGGGTAGAGCCGACGTTGATGTTGATCGCCCAGGCCAAGGCAGAGCAGGTCGCCAAGCTCGCCATTACCGATGCAGTCACCAAACGCATGTCCCAGCAGGGTGTCGACGTCAACGAAGTTGTCATTATGGAGAAAGACGAGAATGGCAGCATCAAAGCGGTGAATTTTAATTTCAAAGAGTATTCCCGGATTGTGGGTGAAACGACAGCTCGTATTCAAAATCGCTTGAAGGAATTCGAGCAGGAGCACGTCAAGACAACCATACCACTAGGCTTGGCTACCAAAAACGTTTTTCTGGAGCACTTTGGGCCTGATATTCCGGTGTCGTTCGTTCCAATTGGCGCGGTCAAAACCAAGCTGGAAACGAAGCTAAAGCAAGCGGGAATCAACATGGTGCTGGTGACGGTCTACATTTATGTGGAAGTCGATCTGCGGGTTATTATTCCATTTGCAACCAAACAGCAAACAGTCACCACGGAAATCCCGGTCTCCGAGGCGTTGATCGTCGGCAAAGTGCCAACCTATTTGTACGACAATCCATCCGGGAAGCCCGATGTGCCGATGCCGCGAACGAACCAAGTCCCAAGCAACCCGAACCCAAGCCAGCCGTGATGTTTTTCGCTTATACGGGAACGATTTACACATCTATGAAAATTTATTTGAAACGTTTCTGAAATGGTGCCGTCCAATGAATAGAGACACACAAAAACAAGCAAGAACATTGGAGGCATAAACAATATGAAAACAATCCGTACAGGTATGATGACAATCGCGGCACTGGCCGTTTTGGGAACTAGCGTGGTATCTGCAACCTCCGAACCAGTAAAAGAACTTTCTGTTAACATAAACGGTCAAGCAATCGCACAAGATGCGATCTTCGATAAAGGTCAACAAACCGTGCTGGTTCCACTTCGTCCTGTTGCTGAAGCCCTCGGTTTCAAAGTAAGCTGGAACGACAAGGAAAAAGCAGCAGAAGTGCAAAGAGGCGCCATCACCAGCTACGCAAAAGAAGGAGAGGATCGCTATCCTTTCGCAAAAATGTACAAAACATTGGGAGCAGAGCCTCGCGTACTGAATGGCAGCACCTATGTGCCAGTCGCATTCGTTGACGAAATCCTGCAAGCAGAAGTGAATGTAACAGATGATGCAGTGACAGTAGTTGAGGACGAAATCGCTCCTATGCGCACAGGTACCATTACGAACATCAACAAATCCGATAAAGGCTACTCGGTTACACTGAACATCTATGAGTCTGGCATCATCCTGCACCTGACGGAAGACACCAAAATTACGGATGAAGCTGGTAAAGTGCTGAAGCCAGAAGACTTGAAGCTGGGTATGGCCGTAGATGCTACAACCGAAAAATTCATGGCGATGAGCATGCCGCCACAAACGAGTGTGCTCAGCATCACGGTAAAAGGCGGCCTGGAGACTCAGGACGTCCTGGGAACAGCGGGAAAAGTAGCGAGCATCTCTGCTGACAAAGATGGCAACTACAAAATGCTCGTAGAGGGTCGCGGTATTACCGAAACCTCCCAAGAAAAAATCAACCTGAACATTACCGAGAAAACGGTGATCATCAACGCGCGAGACAACAAAGTACTCTCGCCAGCTGAGCTGAAAGAGGATATGCAAGTCGTAGCCTTCTACGGCCCAATGATGACGAAAAGCCTGCCGCCTATCGGCACTGCTGAGAAAATCGTAGTAGAGTAAGAGAAAGAACGGGATGGCATTTGCTGTCCCGTTTTTTGCGTTCATGACTAGATTGTGTATTTCATACAGATGACGCGACCGTGTTTTTCCGTCTCTCTTTCCTCGTAGACAACAAAACCATATTTTTCGTAAAAAGGCACGACCCGGCTATTCTTCTCCAAAACGGCCAGATGCAGAGAGGTGTAGCCGTTTTCCTGGTACCAGGCGATTAACGTATCCAGGAATTCTCTAGCGTACCCGTGACTCTGGTAGGCGCTGTGCAGCATGATGAGGCCGAGCCAAGGGTGGCCATCTCGCGGATTACGCAAAATGAACTGGGCGATTCCGATGATCTCGGCACCGTGTACTTCTCTTATCGAAAAGCTGTAGGAGTCCGCAAACGCCAGACTATCTTGATGGTCATCAGCTACTGTCTGCAAAGTGACGACCCGTTGTCCAAATGCAAACTCCATATAATCGGGGTTTGAATTGTACACCGTTAGCAGTTCGGGGAAATCGTGTTCCGTGACGGGATGAAAAACCAATCGAGCGCTATGGGCTGGGAAGGGAGTAGTGCTAGGCATGTCAAAAGCTCCTTTCAATTAATTTGTTATTTATCTAATTAGATGATATTCTAATTTTATAAAAAGTCAATCTGCATGATGTTCAGGGAATTCCCTGATACACTTTCTTTTATGGAAACTTTACAATAACGTTAGAATGATTGTCTCAAAAGGAGGAGCGCATGGGTGCGTCGAGTGAAGTGCTCTCCCTGATGCAGTCCATCTTTGCCAACGCTAGCGATGCGATCCTGGTGGTTGATCAGGAGGGACGAATCGTAAAGGCCAATGTTGCGTTGGAGCAGATGACGGGCTGGACAGAAGAAGAGCTGATTCGAGATAAACATATTTGCGAGCTGTGTCTCGGAATGGCAACGTGTATGGAAGAAACGAGCTGCACGGATTGCTTTTTTAAGCGCGTGCAAATGCCTTCATTCGAGATGAGGCTCCGAACGAAATCAGGTGTGGATTACCCTGTCGCTGCCAGCTCAGCGAGACTAGAGGATGAACCTCAGGGGAAGCTGGTCATGATTTTGCGTGATATGTCTGCGCAACAGCGAGTGGAAAAAGAGCGCTACCAGTACAAGCTGACGAATTTTGCGATCCAAGCACAAGAAGAAGAACGAAAGCGCATCGCCCGGGAGCTGCATGATGGCGTAGGGCAGGCGCTTTATAGTATTTTAGTTGGACTAAACGTAGTCAGACAACGAGAATTGAGCGAGCCAGTTATGCAGCATGTCTCGGAATTGGTGAATATGACTTCCAAGGCGATGGAAGAAGTGAAGCGCATGGCGCTGGAGCTGCGTCCGTCTGCACTGGATGATCTCGGTTTACTGCCTGCGTTACGTTCGTTGATGAAACGGGTGGAAAAGACGTTTCATATCCAGGTGGAGCTGCATGTTCAGGGGGAGAAACGCAGATACTCCGCTGCGATGGAAACAGCACTGTACCGGATTGTACAGGAAGCCATGACCAATACGGCAAAATACGCAAAGGCGAGCCATCTGGGAATCATGTTCGAGAATAGGGAGAAGGAAATTGTCGTCACGATTGTGGATGACGGCGTAGGGTTTGAAGTAGAGAAAACATTGAAAATCGGCAAAGGTCTCGGTGTGTTTGGCATGAAGGAGCGTGCCCAGCTGCTTGGTGGTACCGTTGATATTCGCTCCGCACCCGAGGAAGGAACGACGGTGATCGTCCGAATTCCGGTGCCGAAGGAGGGGGTAGAGGATGACCATTCGCGTCTTGATCGCTGATGATCATGCGATTGTACGCTCTGGGCTGGGGATGCTGATCAACGCCCAGGAGGACATGGAAGTCGTCGGTTATGCAGCTGACGGAAAAGAGGCATGTGAAAAAGCATGGGAAGTCCGGCCCAACGTCGTCCTGATGGATTTGAGCATGCCGCCTGGGGAAAACGGCTTGACGGCAACTGCCAGACTGAAGGAAACGGCACCAGACATTCAGGTGCTTGTACTTACGATGCATGATGACGAGGAATACTTGTTTCGGGTACTGCAAGCCGGTGCTGCCGGCTATATTTTAAAAAGCGCCCCTGACCTCGATTTGATCACGGCGATCCGTTCGGTCAATCAGGGCATGGCCTATTTGTATCCATCTGCGACGAAATCTCTGATCGAGGAATTTCTGCAAATGGTCAAGAACGGTGAGGAGCAGGCCAAGTACGACATCCTGACTGATCGGGAAAAAGAAGTGCTGGTCTTGATTGCCAAGGGCTTTAGCAACAAGGAAATTGCCGAGCGGCTCACTGTTTCCGTCAAGACGGTAGAATCGCATAAAGCCCATATTATGGAAAAGCTCCACCTGCGTACGCGGCCTGATTTGGTGCGGTATGCGATTAAGAAGGGCTGGCTGGATTTTGAGTAGCGTACGATCTGTTGTATATAGTCAACAGCAAAACCATATGTTATGATAAAGCTAAGAATTTAAGGCTAAAATAAATAGATCAGAGTGCTGGAACACTCTGATCTATCGTACAGTAGACGGTACCCTGTAAGGGGGATCGGCTCAGCAGAATTTAAAACGGGGATGACCGCTCAGGCCTGCTAGCTCAAGAGCGGTCATTTTTTTTGGTCAAGGCTACAACGATTGCTACAATAAGTCCAAGAAGGGCAACGATGAAGCTGCCAAATTGGAGCATGAGTGTAAACATTTCGCTAGTAATTGCCATAATCTCACCCCCCTTCCGTTTCCGACATGGGAGATGAGCCGACCACCCTTGAGAGCCGTGTCTATGTACTTATCTTAATTTTACTACTGTTCTGTGAAAGGCACTAGCTTTTAATAGAAGATATTTTTAGTGGACGATCCCAATACGGGGTCGTCTTTTTTTGTGTCGAACTTGTGACCGAAAATGGTCATAAAACGGTCGAAATCAGGGGTTTCCCGGAACATTTTAGGGGATTTCCCCGAATTACTTCCAAGGGGTTCCAGCGGTAGAATGAAGGCGTGAAAACTACTCCGCGCCCATGAGGCACGTAGGAAAGGAGAAGAGCGCGATGGAGACGCAAGTAGACAAAGCGGCGAAAGACAAGAAATCAAAATCCAGCAAGCTGCAAACGGGCCAGGAAGACTTGAAGGGAACGTTTGTCGCGGTTCTGATCGTCGGAGGTATTATTCTAGTCGGTTGGTTGGGTGTATTCGGGCTTTTCCTGGATAGGGCGTAATAAGGAAGTAAAGGAGGGTACTTATGCATTTGCATCGATATGAAAAAATCTGGTTGATGCTTGGCGCAGGCGGTTTGGCCTTATTTATTGTATTGTTGTGCGTCAATGCGTTTGCCATGGGGATGGCTCCGCCAAGTAATATGGAAATGATTGATCCGGAGAAGGTTACGGAGACGCCTCCTTTTGATAAACCAGGCTTGAAACAGGTAGGAGACAACGAATACGACGCTTACATGACAGCATTTGCGTTCGGCTTCTCTCCAACCAAGATGGAAATACCAGTTGGCGCAACGGTGAATTTCCACGTCACGAGTCCAGACGTTATTCACGGATTCCAGATTCCAGAGACCAACATTAACTTCATGGTTCTGCCTGGACACATCAGCTCGGCGACACACACTTTTGACGAGCCAGGCGAGTATTTGATCCTTTGTAACGAATACTGTGGCGCAGGTCATCAGGTTATGGCGACCACGATTATTGTGAAATAAAGGTAGGTGAATCCTATGGTAATCGCACGGAAGATCGACGATACACTCCCTCATGTTCCGGTTCAGCGTTCTGCGGCAAGACTTAGTTTGGCCTATGTGTGGGTGGCTTATATTGCATTCGGATTGGCAGCTGTGGCAGGGATGGTACAGGGCATGGTTCGCGGTGGAATCATGGAACTGCCGAGCTGGACAAATTACTATCAAATTTTGACTGCCCATGGCGTGTTGATGGCACTTATTTTTACCACGTACTTCATCGTCGGATTTATTTTCTCAGGAGTCGCCCGCACGACAGGCGGTTCCCTGCATGGAGCTGCTCTGAAATTTGGATGGGCAGGCTGGATTCTCATGACGGTAGGGACATTGATGGCTGTTGTCACCATTCTGCTGAATGAAGCCTCTGTCCTTTATACGTTCTACGCACCACTGAAAGCATCTCCGTACTTTTACATTGGTTCTGCCTTGCTCGTAGTAGGCAGTTGGCTAGCGGGATTCGGGGTTTTTGCCAGCTATCGCAAATGGAAACGCGAAAATAAAGGGAAAATGTCCCCGTTGTTCGTCTTCATGGGTGTGACTACCTATGTCTTGTGGATTACAGCGACAATTCCTGTAGCGGTTGAGGTTCTGTTCCAACTTATCCCGTGGTCACTCGGGCTGGTTCCAACGATTAACGTCATGCTCAGCCGTACGCTGTTCTGGTTTTTCGGTCATCCACTCGTTTATTTCTGGCTACTGCCTGCTTATATGGCGTGGTATGTATGCTTACCAAGAATCATTGGCGGTCACGTCTTCAGTGATTCGCTCAGTCGACTTGCCTTTCTCTGCTTGCTCTTGTTCTCCATCCCAGTCGGGTTCCACCATCAATTGATGGAGCCAGGAATTTCGCCAGCATGGAAAATGATACACGTGACATTGACGCTGATCGTCGTTATCCCGTCGTTGATGACAGCCTTCTCGATGTTTGCGGTTTTTGAAACGACCGGACGTAAAAAAGGTGGTGTTGGTCTTTTCGGATGGTTGAAAAAACTGCCGTGGACAGATGTACGCTTCTTCGCCCCATTTGTTGGGATGCTGTTCTTCATTCCTGGCGGAGCTGGGGGAATTATTAACGCAAGTAACCAGATTAACGCGGTCGTTCACAATACGATTTGGGTTACGGGTCACTTCCACATCACCGTAGGAGCTGCGGTGGCGCTCACTTTCTTCGGCGTCAGCTTTTGGCTGATACCTGCATTGACTGGACGTCAGTTGACCAAGACTGCGAATCGCATGGGAATGGTACAAACGGTATTCTGGGCAGTAGGAATGTTCCTGATGTCGCTCGCCATGCACGCAATGGGCTTGCAAGGGGCTCCGCGCCGCACAGATTACACGACGTATATGGACCACCCATTAGCTTTGGGCTGGATGGATTATCAACGTGTAATGGCGTTTGGTGGCGGACTGCTGTTCGTATCCGCGATTCTCTTGATCGCCATCTTGCTGTATCTGACTTTCTACGCACCAAAGGGAAAAACGGAATATCCGATTGCCGAAACAGAGACAACGCAAGAGGTTCCAAAAATTTTGGAGCGTTGGCCTGTATGGATTGGACTCGTTGCCTTCCTGATAATTCTCGCCTACGGTTATCCGATTTTGCAACAAATTCAGCACCAGGCACCAGGCTCGCCGCCTTTTGTGACTTGGTAAGACGATACGTACGAAAAAAGCCGCTCATTCCGTTTGGAAGCGAGCGGCTCTCCTTTTTTAAAAAAAATCTAGCGCTGCCAGTTCGGTAAAGGCAAGAATCAGATACCCGATTGCCAAAAGCCATAGGGCGAGAATTCTGAGGTCTTCCTCTTCAAATGGCATACAACTCCTCCTTTTTCTCTTGTTAGCACAACATATTCAAGAGGGAGGACATTGGTTTAGCTTATGGCTTGTATATCATCTTGCGGGTCATACCGCCATCTACAATTAGCTTAGTACCTGTGATGAAATCATTGTCCTTTTGCGTCAAAAATAGGCAGGCACGGGCAATATCATCGGGTGTACCTACGCGACCTGCCGGATGCTGGGCATGATCCCCGGGACGAAGAGCGGCATAATCGCGGTGTTCAATCCAGCCGGGAGAGATCGCGTTGACACGAATCCCATCGGGGCCGAGTGAGACACCAAGCGCATGTGTTAAGGATAAAATGCCTCCTTTGGAAGCCGCGTATGCCTCCGAGTGTGGCTCGGACATGTGCGCCCGCGTCGAACAAAGATTAAGGATAGCGCCTCCACCATGGCGACGCATGATTTTGGCTGCTTCTCTCGATGCGAGAAAGACACTGCGCAAATTCGTGTTCAAGATATGGTCCCAAGCTTCAACGGTCAGTTCATAGGGAGATTCCCATACGGACAAGCCCGCAAGCCGATTCCTTGGCCACCGCCAGTGACGATGACAATGTTATCCGTGTATTTCATCGAGAGTGCCTCCAAACAATAGGGTATGAAGCGAAATGTAAAAAGTAATTGCAAAATGTTTGTAACGATAATAAAGTAAGTATTATCTTTTTAACAGCGTACTATACAGTCTGGAGGAGATTCAATCATGAATACAGAACTGAAAATTACCGCTGAACAGGTAATGGAAGCCCGTCACAGCGTGCGTAAATACGATCCGAATGAAAAAATTCCACAAGGCGAGCTGAACGAAATCCTGCGTCTTGCAGCAAGTGCTCCATCGTCCTGGAATTTGCAGCATTGGCGTTTTCTCGTCGTGACCGATCCTGCTATCAAAGAAAAACTGCTCCCAATCGCATACAATCAGCAGCAGGTAGTGGATGCTTACGCTACCATCATCATTCTCGGCGATCTGGAGGCTTATAAGTCTGCTCGCCCTGTTTATGATGAAGCATTGGCAAAAGGTTACGTTACAGAGCAAGTGCGTGAGACCATGATCGCGCAAATCGAAGGGGCTTACAATAACAACCCGGAAATCGCGCGTGATGAAGCAATCCGTAACTCGTCCTATGCAGCGATGCAACTCATGCTGGCGGCAAAAGCAAAAGGATACGACACGTGCCCGATGGGTGGCTACAACCGTGATGCGCTCATTAAAGAGCTGAACATCCCATCCCGCTATTTGCCAACACTCATGCTGACTTTGGGGAAAGCAAGCGTGCAAGCCTATTCGACTTCACGTTTTGGTCTGGATGAATTGGTCATTCAAAACAGCTTCTAATAACGTGTTCCAACAGCAAAAAACTCACCCAAGCCTCATATTAATGCGGCAAGGGTGAGTTTTTTTGTCATATCTTCTCCAGGAGAGCTATTCGCTCTTCCTGCCTTATTGATTCGCCAACAACGGTAAATCCACCATAATCGATGTTCCTTGACCAAGGGCGCTGCTGACCGAAAACCGTCCGGCATGGAGTTGAATGATCTCTTTGCAGATCGCCAATCCCAGACCACTGCCGGAAAGCTTGGAGCGTCCCTTGAAAAACTTTTCTGTGACATGCGGCAGGTCTTCCGGGTTAATGCCTTCACCAGTATCTGTGACGGTGACAAGCAGCCTATCGCCTGACAAGGAAGCTGCGATGACGATCGAGCCGTTTTGTGGCGTGAATTTCAACGCGTTGTCCAATAGATTCACAAATACTTGCTTCAGCCGATTCGGGTCTCCCATAACCATGAGTGGGGTAGGGGGAGTCTCCAGCTTCAACTCGATTTGTTTCGCATTGGCACGTACTGAAAATTGAAGATGCAAATCATGGAGAAGATCCTGGACATCCATGCGTTCGCGAGATAATTTCATCTCACCAGATTGAAACTTCGAGAAATCGAGCAATTCCTCGACGAGCCCGATCAAACGATCTGTCTCCTTGGAGATGACTTCCAGACCGAGCAGCGTCTCTTCAGGCTCTTCCAGACCACCCGAAATGAGCGTTTCGCCCCATCCCTTAATCGACGTAAGTGGGGTACGCAACTCATGGGAGACAGAGGAGATGAAGTCATTTTTCAGCTTTTCGTTTTTCCCGATCTCCGCTGCCATGTAATTGAAAGTATCTGCGAGGGTTCCTACCTCATCATCGAATCGTTTTGGCGCCCGGACAGCGAAATTTCCTTCCGCCATTTGTTTCGCCGCATTCGTTAAATCTTCGATAGGGTCGACGATTCGTTTTGCCATGAGCAGGCTTAGCGCAAATGCGAGGACGACTACGCCTGTCCCAACGCCAGCCCCGTACAAGGCAATGCGATTTACTGCTTGATAGAGCGGTTCAGCGGAGATCGTGTACCGCAGAACGCCTACAAATTCTCCGCTGTACGTAAGCGGATTGGACACCGCGATGACACGCTCCCGCGACTGCGGACTTTTCCCGATGTACAAACCACTTTGTCCCTTGAGGGCATCCATGACGTCAGGAGTATTGATGATTTCGCTGGTCTGAAAGCCGTAGGAGTTGAGAATGACTTTTCCTCCTGGGTCCAAGACCTCAATTTTGGCGTATTCCTGATTCGAAACATTCTCCAAAATGTAGCGTGCCTTGTCTTTTAACCGATAGCCAGTGGCGTACTTGTTAATAAAATTGGTGAAGGTCGTGCTGCGGGTCACTAATGCTTCGGTCGCAGTCCCGATGTAATACGTATGAACGGCCCAATAAAACAATCCTTCCAAGAGCAGTACGATCAGAAGGAGGATTAGGCCGAAATGAAGAACCAGCCTACTCTTAATGCCTTTCATCTGGGACGTCCTTTCGCCACAGGTAGCCATACCCCCAGACTGTCTCCAGGAAAGCTGGATGAGCCGGATCGTCCTCGATTTTTTGCCGGATTCGGCGAATATTCACATCAACGATTTTTAAGTCCCCGATAAAAAATTGACCCCAAACTGCTGTCAAAATCTCGTCCCGACTGATGGCTTTGTTCGCATTTTCAGCGAGTAATTTGATGATGGCAAATTCTTTTGGAGTGAGGTCAATTTCTTGATCCAACCGAATCAGCTTGCGTTCATCGAGCAACAGCGTGAAGGGGGCAATGTTAATTTCATTTTTGTCCTCAGCCTCAGGAATGGGTGTCAATCTGCGGTGTAACGCTTTGACACGTGCCAGCAGTTCCGCAGGGCTAAACGGTTTGGAGACGTAATCGTCTGCTCCGAATTCGAGACCCATGACTTTGTCTAGCTCCTGGCTTTTGGCCGTCAACATAATGATTCCGAGGCGCGGATATTTTTTTCGCAGCTGCCCGCATACTTCGAAGCCATCAATGCCGGGGAGCATGACGTCGAGAATCGCAATGACGATGTCCGATTGTTGATCTGCGAGATCAAGTGCCTCTTCTCCGGTCCCAGCCTCGATTACCTCATAGCCCTCGCGCTTGAGATTGATGCGCACAAAATCCCGGATGGATTTCTCGTCTTCCAGTAATAGAACCTTCATAGGGCAAATCTCCTTGATAAGGATTTACTATTTCACTTTATTCCCGGTTCGTCATCGGTTTGTAGAGCTGACGAACCTCCTCTGCGGTCAGCTGCATCGATCGATATTCCGCGAGAGCAGCTTTTCCAAGGGTAGGTGTCGTTTGCGGTAAAATCGCGATCAAGACTTGTTTTCCCTCTTCCTTCAGCAAAATGTAGGGAACTTGCTTTTGCTTCAATCCGCTTTCAAATTTGATCCATTCGTTTTGTGGAATGCTTTGCAGCGTTAGTAATTCCGCCTTATTTTTTCCATTCGCACCGTAATAATGGAATCGGACTAGTAGTGGATTCGTATCATGGTTGATGGAGATGGTGTATTTTTCGCCCCATTTTGCCGGAATCTTGAGGTCAAAGCCTTGTGTGTAATTTTGATAATGATCTTCGATATGTTTCAAGCCCGTTTTCCCGTCCCATTGGAAGTAGGAGGAGACCCAAGGGATTTCTGCCATGGCCAAATCCTCTGTCCCAGCGGGTTGTATCTTCGTACCGATCTCGATGATGCCATCACCGTTGATATCTTCACTTTCCAAAGAATACGGCTTGAAGGTCAGGTCCATCTCTCCTTCTATTTTTGCCAAAGGGTTGGACAGTTGTCCATTGTCCCAGAGGAGTAGTTCAGTGGAAGCAGAGTGAGCCCCTAATCCAGCATCAATAAATAGTCCGTTTCGGGTTGGCGATGCTTTTCCGATGATAGCCTGATAGTAACCATTCACATATCCGTCAAGGGCTAGCTCCGTCTTTTTTGCGATTGTGCCGTTCCCTGCCCCATACAGCTCGGCTTTGGATGTGAAGTTATTTTTATCGAGAACAACGAGAGCGAGATCCGCGTGATCATCTCCTGTCAAATCGCCTACTGCCATAATGGAATAGGGCTGCTTCATCAATTCCTGGGTCATATTGTTCGCTAGCGAATAAACGGAAAGCTCCTTGTTCAAATCTTCGCCGCCTCCCATTCCAATCAGCATTTCCGGAATTTTGTCCCCAGTGAGATCTTGAAAGGAGACGTAATCCAATTCGCTGCCGACACCAGTAAAGGAGGAGAGCTTTTCCCAGTTTCCTTGCTTTTGGGTAAGCACAAGCACACCGATTTCGTAATCGGTTTTTTCGGTTTTGTAAAAAGCGACGACCTCTGCAACCCCATCCCCGTTTAGATCCTGTAGGGAGACGGCACTGGCTTCTGCGGGATGAAGAGGAACAGATAACTGTGACCCAGCCGGCAAAAATTGCATGACGGCCTGATTGATCGATTTTTGGTCGCCGTCTGCTGATGGGGCGCGCATCAATTCATTGGGTGTATCTGTGAGTCCGCAACCGCTAATAAGCGAGGCGCAGAGTGCTGTCGTTACGAGCCAAGCCTTTTTCATTTCAAATGTTCCTTTCTGTTGCTGCATCCATTTGACTATATTGTAGCTTGCCCATCCCGCAAAATTGTTGCAAAACGGTAAAAAAACCCGTTTTCGAGCTTTTCAAGAACAAGCGAACGTGTTCTAAGCTTCCTTATACAGGAAAAAAGTGCGAGAGAACAGGGCATATTTTACTAGCAACAATTGACCTAGCAATTTCGTTTAAAAATGTAGGATAGGAGTTGGATGTTATCTATACGAAGGAGGAGAAAAGGATGAAAGCATGGCACAAAACGATGGCGGCAGTTCTTTGCAGCGGCGCAGTTCTCATGGCTTCGAGCGTTGGGGCTGACTCGGTTCAAGCGAACAGCACCCAATCGCAAGAGTACGCGCCGGTAGTCTTATTACAACCAGAGCAAAATATCCCGTTCACCATACAATTTGTCGATGGATTTGTGGCAAAAGTAACGAATACAAAGACAAAAGCGACGAGTACTGTAGATATATCGGACAATACGGCTACGTACGTGAAGCAAGGAATTTATCATGCCAATGGAAAGCTGCAAAAGGCAACCAATGGATATACGCAAAAGCTGGTGGAGCTGGTACCATTCCGGGATGCGAAAGGCAATCTGCGTTATATGGGCAAGCAAACCTTGTATGGGCTGAATACGCAGGATCGCCTGGCAGTGGCGACCAGTGTGTGGAACGTCGTCAATAAACAGCCGCAGCTTTTACAGGTAACGGTTCAAAAAGCAGACTGGGACAATATGCCGTCACCAGATGTGACGATCAATAGTGGCTTCAGTATGGACAGCGATAGTACCTTTGTCCTTGATACGAGGTATGCAGACGTGACCGGAGACAACATCAAGGATCTTATTTTGCTTGTAGGCGATAAGATGGGCGTATCGATGAATCAGACAGCCCATAACCTGCGTGTCGTGGTTCGCGAAGGGAAGGATAATCAGCAGACGTTTATCTCTGTAGGGAAACGCGACAGTGGTATTCTTCCGAAGCTCGCTATCACGGATGGCAATGCCGATCAGGTAAAAGATATTCTCGTCACAATGCCGACTGCGACAGGTCATGTGTACAGCCAGCTTACGTGGAAAGAAAATCGCCCGCAGCCCGTGGTCGAGCAGGGGAAATTGAATGATCGTCAGGCGTACCAGCCGGTCATTGGGGTTTATGGTGAAGCGGTTGGAATGAACAAGGCGAAAAAACAATAGTGGAGCAGGCGTGGAGGAAATCAGTCAGAGTGAAATCTGGCTGGTTTTTCTTTGGTTTTTAAATCGTAATAATTACGCTTTATATTGACTTTGGATATTTCGATACGTTATGATAACTAACAAATCGTAATTATTACGTTTTAAGAAAGTTGAAAAGGAGAATCAAGCATGAACATGATCGAAAATAAAATCCCTGTCACAGTCCTGAGCGGGTACTTGGGAGCGGGTAAAACGACGTTACTGAACCATGTCCTGAACAATCGGGAAGGGCTACGAGTCGCCGTAATCGTCAACGACTTGAGCGAAGTAAACGTAGACGCCTCTCTTATTCTCTCGGGCAGTGGTCTTTCACGCGTGGACGAAAAGGTCGTGGAGCTGTCGAATGGCTGCATTTGCTGCACCTTGCGAGAGGATTTGCTGACGGAGGTAGAGCGTCTGGCTTTGGAAGGACGGTATGACTACATACTGATTGAATCGACGGGAGTAGGCGAGCCGGTTCCTGTTGCCCAGACTTTCACATACGTAGACGAAGAAAATGGCATCAATTTATCGTTGTTGTGCCGCTTGGACACGATGGTGACCGTAGTGGATGCATACCGCTTCTGGCATGACTTTTCGTCCGGGGAAAACCTTTTGGACAGAGGGCAGGCAGTTGGCGAAGAGGATACGCGTGAGGTCGCGGATCTTTTGATCGACCAGATTGAATTCTGTGATGTGTTGATTCTGAACAAATGCGATCGTGTCGCTCCAGATGATTTGATACAGCTGGAAGCCGTTCTGCGCAAGCTACAGCCAAATGCTCGCTTCATCCGCGCTGTTCGTGGGCAGGTAGACCCGCAAGAAATTTTGAATACCAATATGTTCGACTTCGAGACTGCCAGTCAATCAGCGGGATGGATTGCTGAGCTGCAAAAGGAAGTGCATACACCTGAGACGGACGAGTACGGAATTTCCTCCTTCGTTTATCGCGGTCGCAGGCCGTTTCATCCAGCTCGTTTTGAAAAGTGGTTGGAGGATTGGCCAGAGGAGGTCGTGCGTGCTAAAGGATTTTTCTGGTTGGCGACACGAAATGACGTGGCGATGTCACTCAGTCAGGCGGGGCCATCCATCGAAATCGGAACAGCTGGCTATTGGACAGCAGCGTTATCGGCAGAAGAGCAACAAGCCATTCTGGTAGAAGAGCCGGACTGGCAGCAAACATGGCATCCCGTACATGGGGATCGAACCACAGAGCTCGTCTTTATCGGGATTGATCTGAACCAGGAGCAAATCGTGAAGCATCTCGATGCATGTCTCCTGAACGATGAGGAATACGAGGCGGACTGGAGTAAGCTGCCCGACCCACTCCCGACAGCAGATGCTGTAATCGAGACGACAGTGTAACCACAAAAGAGGAGGCTGACATCCATGCGCGTGAACGTTACCCTGCAATGCACTGAAACAGGAGATCGCAACTATATCACATCCAAAAACAAGCGGAATCATCCCGAGCGATTGGAACTAAAAAAATACTCCCCGCGCCTAAAGCGCTATACCCTTCATAGGGAAACAAAGTGATTTCAAAAAATGTCTGAAGACCATAGGTACCGTGCCCAACACCTTATTATCAACCGGACATAAAATATACTTGTGTCTATCGAATGATGAATTCTTCCCGGATGCGCGATGCGTTAAAAGCGAGTATACGAGGAGGGTACTATTTGGAGAACGAAAACAAGCTGAAAGTGTTGGTCATGACGAATGAGTATCTGCCCAAAATAATCGGAGGGCTAGGGATCGTCGCTACTCACTTGTCTAGAGCATTGAGTCAGAGTGGTGTGGAGGTAACGGTTTTATGCGTCGGAAATTCCAATCAATTGAGGATATCAAAACCAAACGACAATTTGCGCATTCTTCGATTTCCAAAAAGTACTCTTTACTTTCATCGCACGAAACAATCGTTCAAAGCGAAAGCAATCTTGAACACGGTGTCTAGCAAGGGATTCACCAAACCGGATATCATTCATGTGCATAGTACAGATTTTGCAGATACTGCCAAATTGGCGAAAGCCCGGTTTCATGTGCCGATCGTCTATTCCTGTCACTCAATGGCCTCTCAAGGTGCCCTTTCTGCGCCTGGAAAAAACCAAGCAAAATTAATTCGCAGCGCAAGTCGAATCATTGTGCCGAGCAAGTGGCAAATAGGTGCAACAAGGAGACGTTACCCCAATACAAATATCAATAAATTTTCTGTTATCCCGCACGGTGTTAACCCTGGAACCAGCGAGTCAAAGGCTGCCCCGACTAATTTACTGTACGTAGGTAGACTGATTCCTTCAAAAGGGGTCGATGCTTTAATAAGAGCCATTGGCCTCCTTTCACGAACCCATAAAGATATTCGCTTAACCATTGTAGGGAGCGGCCTTATCAGCTATCAAAGAAAAATCAGAGCCCTTACAAGACAAATGGGCCTCACGAAGCGAATTCGCTGGGTCAAAAAGAGCAAATATGGAGCGGTGCAACGAATGTACACTTCGTACGGTGCCGTTATTGTTCCAAGCAAAAAAGAGTCGTTTTGCCTGGTTGCATTAGAAGCGATGGCAAATGGCGTCCCACTTGTTTCGACCTTGTCGGGAGGATTAAAGGAATTTGTAAACGACCAAAATGCCCAAATCATTTCCACTGTAAATAGCCCAGATATAGCCCGAGCCATTAGAGCGTTCTGGAATAATCCTTCCCTAACGAAAAATAGAGTACGCAATGCCCACTCGACTGCCGCACGATATAACTGGTCTTCGATTACGCTTCAATATGAATCGTTGTTTACAAACCTAAACAAGGTGGAAGGACAATGAGCAAACACTCCATTAATGGTGTAGCCAAACAGTTTGGGGTCCGGGTACGCCAACAAAAGAAAATTCGGGCAGGAATCTATCGGATTGTAACGCCAGACGGCCGTACGCTCAGTTTAAAGCGGATGCCAAAAGGAGTTGGCCGAGCACGGTGGATCGACCGAATGCTGTTGCGGGTCCGGCGAAGCGGATCGCTTTTGGCTTGGCGTAATCCAAACAGGCGGGAGGGCCGCAGAGCTTATCATCTCTCAAAGAAAGGAGAGATTTTCGTGCTAACTCCCTGGATTTCAGGGAGGAAACCCTCACCGCGTTCTTTGGCTGATATGAGAGCATGTGGTGTCGCGCTGGCACGCTTTCACGAGGCTGGATTAACTGCTCTTAAAGGAAATTTCGCGTACAGTGAGATGGGGACGTGGTTCGCCACTTTGCGTAAACGGCACTGCTATATACAAACGAAGATGGCAAACGCGAGGAGAAATGGTTTTAGCCAGCCAATTAACCGTTTTATCAAGCAGCACGGACCCGAAATCATACGGTATGCCAGACAAGCGGAAGGATTATTGAAAAGCAGCGGATATCTCAGCTACCGTCGCCATCCACGCAAACATGGAATATTGTGTCATGGAGACGGGGGACCGAGCAATTTCATTCTCAATGACGAAGGAACCTATCTGATCGACTTTGAAACCTTGCGTGTTGATCTGCGCGCCTATGATTTATACCGGATCATTTATAATTCCTGCAAAGATTATGAATGGGATTTTTCCATAGCAAAAGCCATTCTGGATGGCTATCGTCAGGTTGCCCATCTTGACAAAAGCGACTACAAACTGATGAGCGCCTGGTTGCGATCTCCGTTTTCGACGTATTTGGTAGTGTCCGGATTCAAAAGGATTCCGTTTACGATGAAGCGGTTACGATGGGCACTTGATTCAGAGAGGAGAATCGGCCCTTTTTTGCAGGAACTTGATGAGTATGCTGCCAGTCATAGCTCTTAAACAGGAGAGGGTTCGGTATGAAAATCGTCATCATCGCCCCCGAGCAAATCCCCGTCCCCCCCATTCTTGGGGGGTCCGTCGAGATTACGATTCTGGCGATTGCCAAGGAATTGAGTAAATGGCATTCGGTCTCGATTATCAGCAGAGCGCATCCTCGTTATCCGAAGTATTCTTTTATAGATGGGGTGCACATTTATCGCGTTCCTACCGGCAGTCCTGCGAAATATTTGACCCATGTGAAAAAAATCCTAATAAAACGCCGATTTGACGTTTTGCAAATCGATAATCGACCGGAGTTCGTTAGGCAGATTAAATTGATGTTTCCGAAAGCGACCGTGTCTTTGTATCTTCACTCGCTGACTTTTGTCAATTCTCCCCATACCAGCCGGGCAGAGACCTTGGCCGGATTACGAAAAGCGGACTTGATTATCACCAACAGTTCATCGCTTGAAAGTCGGCTTTCTGCTCGTTTTCCTAGCATGTCGAGAAAAATCCGGGTTGCATGGCTTGGCGTCGATACATCTCGCTTTTCCCCTATTCAAAAAACCTCTCATCCCCGTGCCTTCACCTTATTGTTCGCGGGCAGGCTTATTCCACGTAAAGGCATTCCCGTATTGCTTCAAGCAGCTAAGCTTGTGAAAAGGCAGATAGCCCAACCTGTCAAAGTAATGATTGCAGGAGGATCACCAACAAGCAAATATGCAAGGCAATTGCAGTCACTCTCTCGTAAATTTGGCGTACATGCCGAATTTCTAGGTACGGTCCCCCATCGTAGTATCCACCGCGTTTTTAGAAAAGCCGATCTGTTTATTTGTCCTTCGCAAAAACATGAATCGTTCGGCCTTGTTAACGTCGAAGCGATGTCCTCCGGATTGCCAGTCGTAGCCTCGAAAAACGGGGGCATAAAAGAAATCATTGAGCATGGCCGCACTGGATTGCTGATCAACCAATATAGAAACCCGCAAGCATTCGCGGAAGCGATCTGTTCGCTGATCATGAATAGGCCACTGTATTTGAAAATGAAGCAAGAAGCTCGTCAAATTGCCTTGGAGAAATTTAGTTGGCGTGCAACAGCTGATAGACTCAACCACATTTATGAATCTGAAAAAGCTTTACAAAAGGATGAGTTCCAAAATGGAGACCAGAACGATCCCCGAAATACCGTCCATGAGTGTGATCAAAGTTTGGGCACGATAAGCGGTGGTGGAGACCATTGCACCGCTGCCGATTGCCATGAACGTCAAGATTTGCACGAATGGCACGGTACCGAGCTTGGCGTCCAGCCCGAGCGAATACAAGAGGAGCATGACGATGGTGGAGATAATGAGGGGAGAAGCAATCCATGCTGTGATGCCATCCTGCAACCATCTGTTATCGTCCACGATTGGAGTTGCTTTGATGAAGACACCCAAAGCATCACCAGTACCGGGGTTTTTCAAAATTTTGCTGATCTATGTACCGAAAATGATTACGAGTCCGATGGGAGTGATGACTCCGCCGAAGCCACTTTCGATTTCTTTTCTGATATCGGCTATCAAAGGCTTGTCGATGCACTCATATACGGTTAACACAAGGAAGTGGCCGATCAGGATTTCAGGCTATAAATCCGCATAACCTGTTCGGCTGTCTGCTCCAAGAGCGAGGCAGCTTCACGCATCGATTGATCCAGCGTCATCGGTTTGTTGGTGATGCTGACAACGGCAGAAACGCCTTTTTCATAAAGGGCGTCGATGCCATTTCCAATGGAACCAGCGAGGACGATGACGGGAATGCCGTATCGTTGTGCGACTTGAGCAACTCCACATGGCGTCTTTCCTTGGGCCGTCTGGAAGTCGACTTGTCCCTCACCTGTGATCACAAGATTGGCTTTGTCCATGGTTTCCGCGAGTCCGGTCGTCTCGATCACAATCTCAATTCCGGAACGCAACTGACCATTTAAAAAAGCGAGAAGGGCACCAGCGACACCACCCGCAGCACCTGTCCCAGGCAAATCGTGAATGGTGATGCCGCGGGTCTTTTCGATCAAGTCAGCGAAATGGCGCAAATGATCATCCAATTGCAGCACCATTTCCGGTGTGGCTCCTTTTTGCGGGCCGAAAACGTGAGAAGCGCCATTGGGTCCAACAAAAGGATTGGTGACATCACACGCGATGACGAAGTGACAGTCAGCCAGCCGCTTATCAACCTGAATCGTATCAATACGGCTCAGTCGTGATAATTCACCACCTCCAAAAGAGAGTGGCTGATCGTCTTGATCGAGAAGCACATATCCGAGAGCTTGGAGCATGCCAGCGCCTCCGTCATTCGTAGCGCTGCCACCCAGTCCCAGAATAAACTTGCGGCAGCCTTGATCCAGTCCGGCCGTAATCAATTGACCAAAGCCATAGGTCGTCGTGACAAGCGGGTTGCGATCTGCGGTAGAAATCAAGTAAAGACCAGAGGCAGCAGCCATTTCGATCACACAGGTTACGCCGTCACCCAAAATGCCGAATTCAGCAGAAATGTCCTGTCCGAGCGGGTTTTTTACCGTGGTGGTCAGTATTCTGCCATCTGTGGCATCGACCAGGCATTGCATGGTACCTTCGCCGCCGTCAGCCATCGGTTTCAGGATGAGCTCACTTTGCGGGAGTGCGCGTCGAATCCCTGAGCGAATGGCTTCGCCTACTTGTTTGGCAGTCAGGCTACCTTTAAAGGAGTCCGGAGCGATTACAATTTTCATGACGGTGTTCCTCCTATCAGGAAAGAGGGTATTTTTTCCATAATAAAAAAGACTGTCCCCCGCGTCTATGGCGAGAAACAGTCTTGGTTGTATTAGGCGTTCTTTTTCAATGCCATTTCTTCTGGCTGTGCCGTTTTCGAGAAGAACCATTTCATCATTGGTGGAGTGACAATGGTGGTTAAGAGTACGACGACAATCAGGATGGCAAACATGTCTTGTGTGAGCAAATTGTTCTCCAGACCAATCGCGGCGATAATGAGTGCCACTTCCCCACGGGATACCATCGCTGCACCAATGGCCATCGAGTTTTTCCACGGGAAGCCTGTGATTTTTGCACCAAAAGCACCACCGATGAGCTTGGAAACAACCGCGATGACGCTCAGGAGCACAATCAGTCCGAGGTTTTCCAAGATGCCAGAGAACTGTGCCGTTACTCCGATCGAGGTGAAGAAGACTGGCACGAAAACCGCGTAGCTGATGGTTTCGACCTTGTGTGTTACTTCTTGTTTGTAATTGGTCAAGCTGATGGCAACACCGGCGATGTAAGAACCGATGATGGCGGCTACCCCTGTATATTCAGCAAAGTAAGCGAACAGGAAACAGATGATGAGCGCTGCGGAAATAACCGATTCTGTAACCTGCAACGGAGCGAATTTTTTCAAAATCCACGGGACAACCTTCCAGGAAAGAACGATGACGATGGCAAAAAACGCGACCTTTTTCAATACCACCATGCCGAGATTTACGTCGCCGCCAGCAAAGCTCATCAAGAAAGCGAGCGCCAAGATGACCAAAACGTCATCAATAACAGCGGCTCCCATGATCGTTGCGCCTTCTCTTGATTTTAGCTTGCCCAATTCCTTCAACGTTTGTACGGAAATACTCACACTGGTAGCAGAGAGCAACAGGCCCAGGAAGATCGATTCGATGTTGGAGAGACCAATCGCAATCCCGGCACCATAACCGAGTGCAAGGGGCATGACAATCCCAGCGACCCCTACGCTGGTTGAAGACTTGGCGGTGCGTTTGAACTCATCAATATCGGTCTCCAAGCCCGCGATAAACATGAGCAGGATAACCCCGATTTGGCTAATTTCCTTGAGGATTTCTGTGTCTGTGACCAGCCCGAGAACGGTAGGACCTAAAACGATACCGATGAGCAGTTTCCCCAAAACGGATGGCTGTCCCAGCCGCACGCTGATGTCACCAGCGATTTTGGAGGCGATCAAAATGACAGCCAGCTGAAAAATAAGCATGTGGTTTCCCCCTTTTTACGAAATAAAAAAGAGCCCGCGATCACAGCTTTCTTTTTGTCGGCTAAAAAAAGACAAAAAGAACCCTATGATGACAGGCTCCTCCAGTAACGAATCAAATATTCACTTACAATACACAAATATTTTAACATATGGGGCAGAAAAAGTAAACACTTGGTGACAAATGCTCCTCAGCGTGTGAAGATAGAGCAAAAAACCGGAGGAGGAGCAGGCATGGCGAAAATCAGCAAAGAGAATGCAGAGCATTATCATTGGGGCGATCAATGCGATGGCTGGCATCTGGTCAAAGGCCAAGAGCTCAGCGTCATTCATGAGCGGATGCCCGGGAATACCGCAGAAGTGCGCCATTATCACGAGCGGTCGCGTCAGTTTTTCTTCGTGCTATCAGGACAGGCTATGCTGGAAGTGGATGGCGTTCGTCATGTGTTGGGCAGGCAGGAAGGGGTAGAAGTGCCTCCAGGAGTCAAACACCAGATGAAAAACGAGGGAGCAGAGGATGTGGAGTTTCTTGTGATCTCACAGCCGACAACAAGAGGAGACCGCATCCTAGCAGATTAAAGAAAGCCTGACCGTCACAAGAAGCGGTCAGGCTTTTATATGCGTCAAGCTTATTTGAAATTGGTGAAATCGGACATTTGCGCGAAGATATCTGCCAATGCGTGCATTCCTTCGAATGTTTGATAAGCGAAAATAGGCAGACCCACAACAAACAACAAAGCTTCTCCGATATATTTGGCGATCATATGATCAACCTCCTTTTGGATATTCGTTACGCTACGCGATCCAAAACAAAGGAACCATATGTATCCATTTCGCCGTCTGTATGCTGTATGCGCCTGAATAAGCGAAGGCGCTGCGGTTGCCTTGCCGCCATAGGATAAGTTTCAACCAACAACGTGTTAATGGAAGGTCGGTACGTATCTGTGACGTTCTGATGTAGAGCCCGGTTTTGCAGGCAACACTGTCTGAGACAAAAAGCAGAAGTGAAGCATCCTACAAAAAGCGCGACCAAGGCGAAGAAATCCTCCAGCGAAAACAGCAGCAATAGCATATCTTCCATGGCGACTCTCCTCCCTTCGTATTCATCATTCTACTTTTGTTCACAATATCGTGCAACCCCGAAAAATCATGAGAACGGATACATTGCCAAACCTCCAATTATTTCAATTTGTTAATCGATAGGTTGACACGGTAGTTCCCAAAAGGAAGCAGGGCATCTAAAAAATGATTGAGAGCCTCTTGATCTGGAACATGTACGACCATGGTATAGCAGCCTTCTCCGCTGATGCGGTGCGCCTCGACGATTTCGCTGCGACTTTTGATAAAACGAGTGAAGAGAGAATGATCAGTAGTGGTCATGAACATGGTAACCAGAGCAGTGAGGACTGGGGCGATTTTGGCTTCATCAATGAGCATTGTATAGCCTTGAATAATGCCTTGCTCCTCCATTCGTCTAATGCGGTTTCCGACGGCTTGACCGCTTAGATGGACCTGTTCGCCAATGTCCTTCCACTGCAATCGGCTGTTTTTGCGTAGCAAGGCAAGGATGGAGAGATCAATTTGGTCTAGCATATGTATCTCCTTTCACGGCGAAAGTCGGTAGCCAGCAATCGTTTCGCGGCAACCGTTCAGGACCTTATACAATAAATGTACATCCATTATAACGATAACGAGGAAAGGAAGAAATGACATGCAGATTCAGCTTGTACGACATGCTACCTTGCGTGTGGAATATGCAGGGATGACGTTTTTGGTTGATCCGATGTTTAGCTCCAAGGGCGAAATGCCAGCAGTACCAAATACGCCGAATCAGCGCCCGAATCCAGGAGTAGAATTGCCCATATCCGTGGAGGAGGTACTCGCTGGCGTGGACGCTCTCTTGGTGACGCATACCCATTTCGATCATCTCGATGAAGCGGCCATACGCCTTCTCCCGAAGCATTTGCCTGTATTTTGCCAGCCACCGGATCTGGATAAGCTGGCGCAGCATGGCTTCGAACAAGTCATTGCCATCGAAGCGGAGTATACATGGCAAGGGGTTCACCTGCATCGGACAGGTGGTCAGCACGGAACAGGGGAAATCGGACAGCAGATGGGGCCCGTATCTGGCTTTGTCTTGAAGCAAGCTGGTGAGCGGACGTTGTATGTGGCGGGGGATACGATTTGGTGTGAGGAAATGGAGCAGGCTATCGTTGAGTATCGTCCAGATGCGATCGTCGTTTTCGCAGGTGCGGCCCGGTTCTTGACGGGAGACCCAATCACGATGACGAAGGAGGATATCGTCCATGTCGCAAATGCCGCGCCCGACAGCCGTATCCTCGTAGCTCATATGGAGACATGGAACCATTGCTTGCTCAGCCGCCTGGAATTGAATGAATGTTTGGAGGAAGTACAGTTGTCCGGTCGCGTGCATGTTCCGAAGGATGGCGAAATCATCTCTTTTTCATGAGTGAACCGAATAGTAATGAAAAACAAAGCTCCGCGGGTCATAGCGGGGCTTTTTGACGTTGTCGAAAAAAAGGCTTATCCATCATTTGACAAACAAAAACGAACGTAATAAACTATTTTTACGTAAATGATTAATGTCATGAGGTGTTGTTGTGGCGCACGAACAACTGGAAACATATGTAGTCGAGAAGCCGGAACAGGCGATGGCACTATTGAACCCGCTCCGTGCCGAGATATTGAGCCGTTTGGCAGAGCCTGCTTCAGCAGCAGAAGTCGCACGTGGTATCAATGAAATCCCGCAGCGTGTCAATTATCACTTGAAGGCCTTGGAAAAGGTCGGATTGGTCAGGCGGGTAGGGAGTCGACAGGTGCGCAATCTCGTCGAGGTGCTTTATTTGGCAATTGCGCGGACGTATGTGCTCTCGGAAGGACTGAACTGGGGCAACGATACTGTTCAGCAAATGAAGGATCAAGGATCGTTGTCTCATCTCGTCCAGACAGCAGAACGAATCAAGCGGGATGCCATGCTCTTGCTGGAGCGCTCCGATCAAGAGGTGGAGGTTCCGAGTGCCTCACTGAATGCGAGTATTCAGCTTGCCAGTGCGGAACAGCGCAGTGCTTTTGTAGAGGAATACGTCCAACTGGTGAATCAGCTTGTGGCGAAGTATCAGCCAAAAGAAAAAGGACAAGAGACGTATCAGGTCGTTCTTGCGGTTTATCCAAAACAAGGAGGAGACGAGGCATGAAGGCACACGCTGTGGAGTCAAACAAGTCCAAACCCGTAATCGTTTGGGAAAGCCGAGTCCAGCCACAAACCGATCAGGTTATTGCCATGCCTGCCCGAAACGGAAATGGAGTTGCGGTCGAAAGAGAAGCAGCTGTTCAGACATGGTCAGTGGGCCCGGCGAGTAATCCGGCAGTGGTGACGCAGGTTTCATCTGGATTTAACAAAAAATCAGTGGCGGTGCCGCAAGCAACCAGCATGCGAATGGCCGCGTAAAAAGTCGAGCGTAAACAAGCGAAGGAGGGTTTTTCATGAATCTCATTCCGGTAGTAGTCGAGCAAACGAGTTATGGAGAGAGGTCCTATGACATTTACTCCCGGTTGTTGAAGGATCGTATCATTTTTCTCGGAAGTGCCATCGATGATCAGGTAGCCAATGCAGTCGTAGCTCAGTTGCTGTTCTTGGCAGCAGAGGACCCGAAAAAAGACATTCACCTTTATATCAATTCGCCCGGAGGCTCTGTCACCGCAGGGATGGCGATTATTGATACGATGAGTTTCATTGCGCCTGATGTGTCTACGATCTGCACAGGGATGGCAGCGTCCATGGGAGCGATGCTTCTTGTAGCAGGAGCGCCGGGCAAACGGTACGCCCTGCCCAATGCAGAAGTCATGCTCCATCAGCCATGGGGAGGCAGTCAAGGACAGGCGAGCGATATCAAGATCGCAGCAGACCGTATCATGCGACATCGCAACATGCTGTATACGATCATCGCGGAGCGTACGGGAAAGACAGTCGAGCAAATCGAAAAAGATGCAGACCGCGACTATTTCCTTACCGCCGCAGAGGCGCTCGAATACGGTTTGATTGATAAAGTGATCGAAAAATTATAGAGATGGGGGTGCCGGGGTGAAGATCCTATTTTTGGGGGGAACGCGTTTTATTGGTCCACATGCAGTGAAGCGCTTGGCAGAATCAGGTCATGAGGTTGCTGTATTTAATAGGGGGCTTAACGCCGGTGCTGCTTCTCTTCCACAAGGTGTCGTCTCTATTACGGGAGATCGTGCCCGCCTGGGTGAATACCGGGGGATTTTTCGCTCCTTTGCTCCCGATGTCGTCATTGATCTGTTTCCGTACACAGAAGCAGAAGCCCGTCTGCTGATAGAAACGTTTCAGGATATAGCAGGCCGTGTCGTAGCAATCAGTAGCTGTGACGTGTACCAGGCTTTCGGACGAGTAAACAAGATCGAATCCGGTCCGATTACGACTGAGCCACTTACGGAGCAGTCTCCGCTTTGCGAGAAGCGTTATCCGTTTCGCGGGGCCAGACCAGATCGCGAATTTTATGACAAGGTACTCGTGGAACAAGTCGTAATGGGGCAGCAGAGTATGCCAGGCACGATTTTGCGCCTGCCGATGGTGTATGGCCCGCATGATTACCAGCATCGCGTCTATCCGTACCTTCAGCAGATGCGTGACGGGCGTCCGTTAATTTTGCTTGAAGAAGGCTTTGCTTCTTGGCGGTGGGCACGTGGCTACGTAGAAGACATCGCGCATGCCATTTGTCTGGTGGCTACCGACGATCGAGCAAAAAATCAGATTTACCATGTAGCAGAAGAGTCATGCCTGTCGATGCGAGAGTGGATTGAACGAATCGGCGTGGCATACGGTTGGGAAGGCAAAGTGATCACAGCGCCTTCTGTTGAGTTGCCGACCGAATATGTCCTGCAAATCGAAACGAAGCAGCATATTCAACTGGATTCGGCAAAAATCAGGAGAGAGCTGGGGTATACGGAACAAGCTACCGCAGAGGAGTCTATGCGACGTACGATTGCATGGGAGATTGATCATCCTCCCGAGAACGTTTTGCAAGGAATTGACTACAGCATAGAGGATAAAGTGGCTGCGAAGCTCGGAGTTTAGCGTACCGAATGTTTGAACCGTCAGGGATTTTGCCTGACGTTTTTTTCTGCACACGAACGTGTTTTAAGGATTAAGTTTTATCGACTTGTTCCAGGTAGTTGTTCAATTGCTCCATAGCGTTGTTAACATTCATAAAAAAGATATCGATATCCGTAACGGTATGCTTTTCAAGTAATTTCTCAGGTTTCGTAATTAATGTGTATAGATTTATACCTGTCTCATCCTGCTATTCCCTTGTTTATACCCACTAACATACATTTGAAGTGATTCCAATGTGATTTCTTTTCCATTAGCATTACCTAAAAAATCACTAATAGATCCTACGTATCTGTAGTTATTAAATACATTTTCTGAGTAGGTGTATGCAAGCATTCGGATTTCATCTTCACTGATATCGGCTGCATCCTTATTGCATCCAGAGGTCAACACTAGAATCAAGGATAGCATGATTAGTATCTTTTTCATTATTACCGCCCCTTTCATTTAATTATATAATAAATACTGAATTTTCCTACTTCACTAAGAAAACAGGTGTCCACCATAAAGGGGGACACCTAAATTTTAACATTACCCTTTCCAATATTCACCTGTAGAGGTGAGTGGATTTAAATACTTCACACCCGTGTTCCAAGTTATATTAAAACCTCCACCGCCACCTGATACGTTACCACCTATCCCAGTAATTGAAGTGCTTGTCCAAGAATGGTCATATTGTAAATTACCGCAATTTAATCTGGCGGTTTTTTGTTTGCACATCAAAGTGTTTGAAGGAAGGAGGAGTCGGGTATGAACAAAAGTATCAGATGACGGGAGGCACATCTTGTGAAAATCAGAACAAAAATCATCCTGGCTTTTGGTGTCATATTGGCTGTCATGTTCGGTTCAGGTACGTATATGCACCTGCAAATGCTAGCAATGAAGGCATCCTACACCCAGATTATCGAAGAGGAAAAATTATTGACGGACCTGCGTGAAATGCAGTTTATGATGACGGGTCGAAATAATGACGAACGAGCCTACTTATTAACAGGCGATGAAGAATTTCGGAAGGAATTGAAGGGAAAGGCAGCAAAGGTGGACAGCCTGTTTGCCAAAATGAACAGCTCTCTAGAGTCTTCTCACCATCGTGAAAAAATGGAGGAGGCAATGGGACTGTACAAGTCCTTTCTGGAGTCGAGTGATAAAGCGGTAGAGGCACAGGATAATGGGTTACATGAAGAAGCCATCGCTCATCATTTCGGCCAGGAGCGGCAATCGAGAATAGCACTGGATTCGGTTGTGAGTGGATTGGTCGAAGAGGTGCGTAATGAAATCGAAGTAGATCAACAGGAGCTGGCGGAGAACGAAGGAATTTCGGCCATAATCCAGTTGTTTTTTAATGCAGTGGGAATTCTCGTCGCGATTGTCGTTGGCGGTCTTCTGATTCGCTCGATTGTGGCACCGCTGCATCGGGTGAACAAACAGCTTCATGATATCGCAGAAGGAAAAGGAGATTTGACGCAAGAGTTGACCGTCTTTTCAAAAGACGAGATTGGACAGTTGGCAGGCTCATTCAACAGGATGCTAGCCAATTTACGAGAGTTGATTTCTCAGGTTCGCGAGCATGCCCAGCAGGTTGCAGCCGCAGCTGAACAACTGACAGCGAGCTCGAAGCAAACGAGCCAAGCTACAGAACAGATCGCCATCACGGTCCAGGAAATGACGGAAGGAACGGACAGGCAATCCCAAAACGTAGAGGAGAGTCAGCAGGAAGTCGAAGAAATATCAGCAGGAATAAAAAAAATTGCGGCACGTGCGCAAAGCGTGTCTGCTGCGGCTGCCAGTACCTCACAGCTGGCGACAGAGGGGGATCGAACCATCCAGCAGTCGGTTTCCCAGATGAACGGGATTGGAGAAACGATGGAGAATTTGACTGCACTGGTAGGTGGCTTGGGAAAACGCTCCGAGCAAATCGGTCAAATCGTCGAAGTCATTACGCAAATTTCAGGTCAGACAAATCTATTGGCATTGAATGCCGCTATCGAAGCGGCGAGGGCTGGCGAACATGGCAGAGGCTTTGCTGTCGTGGCGGATGAAGTGCGAAAACTGGCAGAGCAAGCATCTGCATCGGCACAAGAAATCTCCCAACTGGTAGCGTCGATCCAGATGGAGACGACCAACGCAGTCCTCACGATGGAAAAAGGTTCTCAAGAAGTATCAGATGGAATGGGAGGCGTCGCAAGAGCAGGAGAAGCGTTCTCTCAAATTCGCGATGCTGTTGTGGGCGTGACGAATGAAATTCAAGAAGTATCGACTGCTGCACATACCCTTACGGAAAGTACAGGCAAGGTCGGACAATCGATGCAGATGATCGCGACTGTCGCGCAATCGGCAGTCTCTCACTCGGTGGAAGTCTCGTCTGCTTCAGAAGAACAGCTTGCTTCGATGGAGGAAATCTACGCCTCGGCTGCATCACTTGCGAGCCTCGCGGATGATTTGGAAAAACTGATAGGCCATTTCAAGGTATAAAGCTTCGTCACAAGAAACACCCCTTAGAATCGACAGAAAGATTCTGAGGGGTGTTTTTGATGGAGAAGACAATCCCGAGCTTGAAAATAGATCCGGTGATCCGGCTAATTCTTCCGATCATGTGGGCAGGGAGCACTTTTTTGATTGGCACCCCGGGCTAGCTTGGCGAAAGTGGGGGAATCTTTTTTGGAACATACGTTCTTGTTGTGGTAAACTTTTCCTGTGGGGAGGTGAATCGCGATGCTCCGTAAAAAAGCGTTTCATTTTCGAATTTTCCCTAATCAAGAACAAGCCGTACTCATCTCGAAAACATTGGGGTGTAGTCGCTTTGTGTTCAATCGATTTCTTGTACGCTGGAACGAAACCTACAAACAAACGGGCAAAGGGTTAGAGAGCACCGTCCTTCAATCCTCCCTCCAAAACCTCGCAGATACATTCACCCGATTTATATGAATGCAAGCATCCGAATCGACGGTAACCAAATCAAGCTGTCAAAGCTTGGCTGGGTGAGATTCGCAAAATCCCGAGAAGTAGAAGGGCGGATTCTAAACGTCACGGTGCGAAGGAATCCGACTGGAAAATATTTGGTTTCAGCAGTAATCGTGGAAGATGAATCTATCACAGCGCCTCTAGTTGCGCTATGATAAGGCTTACATGTCAAAAGGTGGAGGTAATCAATGGAAATATATAACATTAAACAACTTTGTACAAAAATAAACCTATAGTACAATGTAATCGGTGATGAAAAATGTACGCTATAGGGAAGTTTGCAAAGATGATCGGTGTAACACCTAAAACGTTAAGGGAATGGGATAAGTCAGGAAAGCTAACCCCAATTCTAGTAAAAGAAAATGGGTATCGTTATTACTCGGATGAACAGTTGTATGAGTATCTACGAAGACCTGCTGTCGAGCAGGAAAGAATAACAATTGGCTACTGCCGAGTATCAAGTAACAAGCAGAAAGATGACTTAGAACGTCAAGTGGAGAAAGTAAAATCCTACATGATTGCGAGAGGTTACTCTTTTGATGTGATTACAGACATCGGCAGTGGTATTAATTATGAAAAACGTGGGTTGCTTCAACTCATGGATTTCATCATTCAAGGTAAGGTTGATCGCGTTGTTGTTCTTGACAAGGATAGGTTACTAAGCTTTGGCTTCGAACTCTTTGAGAATCTATGCAATAGATTCAGCGTTGTTGTTGAAATAATAGACAACTCCGAGAAAACAGAAGAACAGGAATTAGTTGAAGACCTTATCCAGATCGTAACGGTGTTTAGTTGTAGATTGCCAGGAAAGCGAGCAAACACAGCAAAGAAAATGATAAAGGAGTTGGCAGAAAATGATTCTAGCGAAGAAAGTTAGGCTCAAGCCAACTCCTGAACAAGAGCGACAACTTTGGAAATCTGTCGGTACTGCTCGTTGGGCTTACAACTGGACGCTTGCAAAACAAGAAGAAAACTATCGTAACGGTGGAAAGTTCTTGCTAGACGGTGATCTACGTAAGGAACTGACGCAGCTAAAGCAATCGGAAGAATATTCTTGGTTGTATGAAGTATCCAATAACATCACAAAGCAGGCGGTCAAAGACGCCTGCGATGCTTACAAGAAATTCTTCAAGAAGTTAGCGGAAAAGCCAACCTTCAAGAGCAGAAGACGCTCTATGCCGTCTTTCTACAACGACAACGTGAAGCTGAAAGTTAAGCAGAATCACGTTCTCATTGAAAAGGTCGGATGGGTAACGACATCTGAACAATTGCCAACAGATGTGAATTATACGATGCCTCGAATCTCTTTTGACGGGAAGTATTGGTACTTATCTGTGGGTGTTGAACAAGAATTCATTCAGCCGGAGCTGTCAGGCGAGAGCCTTGGAATTGACGTAGGCGTAAAAGACCTTGCGGTATGCTCTAACGGAATGACTTTCAAGAACATTAACAAGACTAAAGTAATTAAGAAAGCAGAGAAACGCTTGCGTAGGTTGCAACGTAAGGTTTCTCGAAAATACGAAATGAATAAGGAGGGAAGCCGTTTCGTCAAAACTTGCAACATTGTAAAGGTCGAGAAACACATTCGTTTGCTTCATCGGAGATTAACGAATATCCGTACCAATCACAGTCACCAAGCTACTAGCGCTATCGTGAAAACCAAGCCTAGCACAGTAGTGATGGAGACATTGAATATCAAAGGCATGATGAGGAACCGCCACCTATCAAAAGCTATCGCACAGCAAAAACTTTACGAGTTCAAGCGACAGTTACAGTACAAGTGCGAGAAATATGGT
>NZ_CATKQT010000009.1:0-92062 GCF_949767855.1 Brevibacillus sp. IT-7CA2 | reverse complement strand
TACGATGAGGCAGTCTATCACTTTATTATTCAGTTTAGTGAAAAAGAAAGCAATTCATAAGAAATATCAATTTTCATACCTGCTATGATTGAATGAATGACAACAATTTACAAGCAGAAAGCAGGGTGTTCATATGAAGAGTTTAGGATCTAGGAATGTGGATGTCATTACGCTGTTTGTTGAGGATTTTCAGAAGGTAAAGGCATTCTATCAGGAGGTATTCGGATTTCAAGCCGTATATGAAGACGAGGTCTCGTCGGTGTTTAACTTCGGGAATATGAGCGTGAACCTTTTGGATATTTCCGAGTCACACGAATTGATGAAGCCGGGAACAGTCGCAACACGTGAATCCGGATTCCGTTTCCTGCTCACCATTTGGGTCGATGACGTGGATGAGGTCTGTGAAGAATTGAAAAAACGTGGGGTTGCTCTACTGAACGGTCCGATCGACCGACCCTGGGGAGTGCGAACGGCTTCATTCATCGATCCGGCAGGACATGCCTGGGAGATCGCGAAACAATTGGCATAGGAACAGATTTATCGCATGGAACTAACGGGTACGATAGCTCAATAAACCAGGCCAGTCTAACACTTTATTTTTGTGTTTTGACTGGCCTTTTGTATGGAAGGATTGAATAGTCTAATACCTATTTTTCTAAGGTAAAGAGCTTTCTTAGACAGTAATAGCAACAAATCAACAACATCAGTCTAATACTTTATTTTCTCTGAACAAGAATAATATGCACCAATCAAAGGGATCAACATGGTAATAAGTGCAATTTTATTCTTGAATAATTTAAATCTCAATGTTAAATAGATAGCAAAAGCTACCTCCCTGGTTGTACTTTATTTATTTTGCTCCCACTTTCCATTTTCCAAAACGAACTCTATTCAGACTTTCGCAAGACTCGTGCAAATGGATTTAAGACTTTTTATCGCCTACGGTAGTTTTCGTCAGCTCTCTGACCTCTTCCGGCTAGGATACTTCGACCCACGCATGCGCGGCGTCGACCGGCTGTCCCTGGATATCGCCTCAGCTACGCCCGGTTGAGCCTGCCGCTCACCCGCACCTACTCCCTCGCACGCGCGACCTGCCACTTGCATTCGGGCAGCTCAAACAGACCGGCCGCTGCATGTTTACCCTCACTGACGACTGTTCGGTGAAAATAAGTAATTAAACTGGTGGTCGTTGATTGACGCGGTTTTTGAATTAAAAAATCGTTAGCTTTTGAAAAATGAGTTGTAGTCTGATCCATTATAAAGAAACAGCGGCGGACCAAGACTTGAAAAATAAAGACTTGGTCCGCCGCTGGTGTCATTCAACAAACGTACCCTTTAGGTTATTGTGAAGTAAGCCTACAGTTCCTTAACGGACGGAATTGGAGACTAAACCGGATCTGTCGGCGCAAACCGGTATTGGCTTGCTTGTTCGTAGGCGTAAGCGAGACGGAAAAGCGAGGGCTCGCTGTAGGCGGTTCCGACGAAAGTGATTCCCTGCGGCCCTTTGGTCGTATAGCCGCCTTCGGCGATGATGCCTGTCTCTGCGTACCCGCCGGGCACGGTAATTGCAGGATACCCCGCACGCGCGGACAAATCAATCCCTTCCTCGTTGCCTAGGAACAGCAGCGCGTCCAGCCGATGTTCGCGTATCACGTGGTCGATGCCTTGGTCACGGGATAACTCAAGGTTAAGGCGCAAACTCTCGGCGTACACCTGTTCAGACAATGTGCCGCTTGTTCCATTCGACCAGATCAGCGTGTCTTGCCCATATTTAAGCGCGACGTCGCGATTCTCTTCGTTATAGGCTATGAGTTCATCTAACGACCGAACGAATGCGCCGGGGCCAGCTTTAGCGAGATAGTCGTTCAGTCCTTTTTTGAATTCGAACCGCATCACGTCCCAGTCCCACTTCGCACTCTCGCACGGCAACGATACCGGGTCTACGACGATCGCCCCGCGTTCCTTGCACAAGGTGATCGCCCGCTCGATAATCGCCACCCGGGCTTGGTCCAATCCTCGATAATAATATCGTGGAACGCCAATTCTCGCGCCTTGCAAACCGTTCGCGTCCAAGAAAGGCGTATAATCCGTATACGCTATTCGCCTATTCTCTAGCATAGCCGCATCTTCCGGATCTGCCGCCGTCATGGCCCCGAGTAAGATCGCGGCGTCCCTGACCGTACGCGTCATCGGACCGGCCGAATCTTGGCTATGTGTAATCGGAATGATTCCTGTACGACTGACGAGCCCGATAGTCGGTTTTATACCGACGATGCCGTTTTGTGAGGACGGGCTGATGATCGAACCCGAAGTTTCTGTGCCAATGGCAGCAGCACACAGATTCACGGCAACCGCCGCGCCAGAGCCCGAACTCGAGCCGCCTACAAACAACTCGCCGGGCCCATAAGGATTAAGCGTCAGACCGCCCCTGGAGCTATACCCCGCCCACATCGTGCCCGACATGAAGTTAGCCCATTCCGTCATGTTTGCCTTACCAAGGAATACACATCCCGCAGCCCTTAATTGCGCGGCCACGGCCGAATCCTTTTGAGCGAAATGTTCAGCAAGAGCAACCGAACCGGCACTAGTATGCATGCAGTCACCTGTATCAATATTGTCCTTGAGCAAGAGCGGGATGCCGTGAAGCGGTCCGCGAGCCCCGTGTTCCCGTCGCTCCGCGTCAAGTCTCTCCGCGACCGCTATCGCGTCCGGGTTGACTTCCAGCACCGCTTTCAGCTTCGGGTTGAGCCGTTCGATTCGTTCCAAATACCAGCTAACGCAAGCTGCTGACGATAACTCGCCTGATTCCATCGCCAACTGCAACGAAACGATGTCTGCCTCTATTAAACTATCATTTAGTGTTCTGGCCATTCAGAGAGACTCTCCTTTTGGAATCTTCTGCTTATAATAATAACAAAATGAAAAAAGCAATGACCTGTAGAGAACGATTAAAACTAAACTGCCAGTTAGCCTAATGATCGGCATTAAGTCTAAATCTTTATTTGCTTAGTCTATATTTATATTTTCACAGTCTAGCACTTTATTTTTCGTGTCTAATACATTATTTTCAGTAAACAACGACGACCTCCAGGCCAGCCATCCGGGCACCGTGGAGCGGCCGCGCGGGATCCTTACCAACATGGAGTTTTCGCTACTCCGTCGGCTCTCCTGCAGCTGAGCGCGTCCTGCTGCTGCGATTCGCCGACGCCTACCCGATCAGCGAATTCCGGGTCCTGCGCGACCTGGAGTTGCACGGCCTGCTCGGCGAGCAACTACTTCCGTTCGAGGGCACTGCGTTCACGACCACTTGACGCTGGAGCTGCCCCCGGGCGTGAATCCCGTGGGGCTCGGACGCGTCACTGACGTACTCCTCACCTTCGACCTGCAGGCGGCCTTCGATGCTGAGCGGACCGACACCGCCGGGCTTTCGAGTCTGTGGACACCGCCGCCGACCGCGAAGCTGCGCTTCGCACTCAACAGACTCCCACTCCCGCTCGACGGCAAGGTGACCAACCTCGCCGTGTTCGTGCCCGGCGTAGAGGATCATGTAGCGAAGGCTTTTTTAAAAATCATTTCTAAATATCATATTTGGTATATCGGAATATTCTACCATCCCTTGCCTTTCGCTTATTAGTAGCGGTCTTAAATCAATATTAACTATTTGGTTTGGGGGGAAATTTATCTTCCAATCAACTATTAGTTTGATCTGTTCCTTTGGTTTTAACTGGTAACCTGCTTTAGGTATCGGAACTTCTTGGTTGTTTATAACTATTTTTACATCTTTCTCGCTATATGCTACATATGGATTATCTATTTTAATCCCCTTTATCATAACAGGATATTTATTTTCATTCCTCGGTGCAATTTCTAATGGTGTCCCTTTTGAAAATACTCCTATGTTATTGGAGAGTGCAGATATACCTGAAAACACTCCCTTATGAATGTTTATATTTGCTTTACCTAAATCTAAAACTACTCTTTCATTTTTCGTATTAAAAGCAATTTGCGTGAAGACATGAGTCCCTTCTTTTTGTGTTAACAAATGAACAAACAAAGCTTTTTGATTTAAGTTATTTTGAGGAGGATTTTCCTCTATGAAAAATTTATTAATTTTAACTAAGTCTGTACTGGGTAATAACTCGATGGAATCAATTTTACTTTGATCAAATTCGAGGGCAGGGGAATGATTGAATGCTAAATTTAATACGAACAGGTTTTGAGAACCTTTTGTCCAATATGATTCGTAACTCGCCTCATTTTTCACCATGTAGCAAACCTTATTATCAGTAGCGTTAGTACAAGAAGCTAGTAATAGCCCTAAAAGTAATCCAATAATGTATATATACTTTTTTCTCATATATCCCTGTCTCCTTATCAAGAAATAGAGTAATGGTAAAGATGGGGACTCATCAGAGTCCCCATCTTTTTTACTATTCAGTTATCCATTTCAAATGGGTAGGATAGTACACATCCACATTTTGTGAACCTGTTAAGTATTTCCATTTACCTTTTATAACAGTCAGAGAGGGTGAAGCCTTTAAATATACTGTTGTACCTTTCGGAACCGTAACGGAAAATTGAGAAGATCTTTCAACAGTATTTGTCGCTTGGTAACCCATTGTTGCATTAAACGCAGCTTGAAACGATGCATTCACACCCACATTGTATGTGGTTGATTTTGTTGCTTTTGCTGTGAATGTGTAATTAAAAGGTTGTGGGTTCGTATTTTCATATTCCTCAACGGGAAATGGTTGACCGCATGCTTTAGTCTCACTACTGTATACCCAAGAGTCAAGTGCCAAAGGAGAAACTCTAGATTTTTCTGAATTATCCGATTGATATTCTACTTCATGTGGAATCTTGTAGTAAGAAATTTGACTTGTACTTGAACGGCCTGGAGTTTTGTCATCTTTACCGCAAACATTTCCAGACGGTTTTGTGTAAGCCAATGAAGTAGGTACTAAGGTAGCGAGTACAAACAATATTGCAACGGTAGAGCTAACGAATTTTTTCAACTCTATACCTCCCATTTTTTACCAATATATCATATTATCACAAAAAGCACACTCGATTTTTGTTTACCTCTTAGAAAAATCGAAGCCGGTAATCCTTAACGTACAGGATTTCGGCGTTTTTTCTGTCAATCGGAGCTTAGCGTACAAAATCCGCACTTTGTTGGTGGTACCCCTAAGATCCTTTGACGCTAGATTTTTCCCTTACTACACTTGCTCACATTCTTTCTTCATCATTCTTGATTGAATTACCAGAATGTACTGATCCAATTGCTGACTTAATTCCACGACTTCATCATCCAACAAATCATTCTTATCCAAAAACAATTGCACCAGTTGTTCCCGTAATTGTTCCACAATGTTTTTCAAATGATCTACATCGTGATAAGTTCCTCCTTCCCGATCTAACGGTAGCGTGGTACATTTACTTATAGGAGCTGTATCTGCTCCTCCTGCGGGCGTTCCATGAACCTGACGAATGGGTGGAACGCCCTTTCTATATGCAATTGCTCCTATTTTTATCACCTCCCTTTATTTTACAATAGATACATTTATAACTATACTGCAATTTCCCAAATTCACTGTTCTTAGAAAAATGGGAAAATAACAAAAGCATCCCTTTTTTGTTTGGGATGCTTTTTCGAACCCTTTATCAAACTCTATTTAGCCTCCTACGCCGTGATGATATTGCATAACTGGAGGAGGAGAAACAGTAGAAATAGATGGCGTTTCGCTTCCTATAGAAGCCTGGCCAACACTGGAAAATAGCCCAAAACTCAAAGCCATGGATAACAAAACAAAAAATTTCTTCATATTCACACTCTCCCTTCTAAAATGGCTTCATAGCGATCTTTTTGCTCATTTGTTGCGTGTGGCAAGTGTTTCCAAAACTTTGTGACACAACGTTTAAATCCTTGGTGATAGGTCATTTTGTCAGATAAATCCAGGCACAGCAGTAACTGATCTATCGCTTGTGACGTGTTTCCTTTTCTAAATTCATATTCAGTCTTTTGATCCCAAAAGTGAAAATTCTGACTCAAATTTATAGGGTTCTGATGGTCATGAAAGCTGGATAGATTAGCAGAATAACGATGTAGTAGCTCATCTATGCAAAAATTATGTTTATTGGCTGCTTCGATGATGGTCAACATCCCAGGGAGAATTTCATTTGGATGTTCCTTTAAGAAAGCAACATACTCTGAGAGGATATTCACGTTCCCCTTCTTCAAGCTAAGTCCATATAAGTTAGCCCTGCCCCATACATTGAATTTCTTTACTTCTTTATGACCTATCTCATCTAACAGTTCAAACCAACTAAGATCAGTATAATCGAGCACATGTTTTTCCGCTTCTTCATATTGTTCTTGCATAGTGAGAGCAACTCCTTTTAGCAAGGAGCTTTGGCCATAGTATACAACTAGATGACGTTCCGTATGTAACATTTCATCCGTTTTACCGCTCTCTTTCTTGCGTAGTTGATCCTGATAGACTGCAATAGCTAAGGTCCGTAATTCGTCGGCATATTTTTCAACATCTTTCCATTTCTGCAACATGTAGCACGCATTCGCTAGATGTAGCAACGCGGCCAATTGGTGACTTTCGGACAATCTGTTCCGATAAGGTTCAAACCGTATGACGGCTTTCCAGTTGTCTTCAGCATTTGTACTTTGTACTGCACGAAATAACCGATATTGACTTATCACAAAATGGTCCGAATGACTATCTTTTTCCGTTTCGATCACTAGCTGATAAAAGGGGACTGACGAAGCATGTCCACCATTTTGAAATAATTGTTCTGCAACAATGAAGAGAATGGAAACATTTTTAGGGTTCTCTAGCAATCTTGAGACAACCGCTTCAATACAATCCTGACGCCCAATCTCGGCACATCGAACCAAATAAGGGGTCAAACGTGGCCGTGAGATTTTTTCCTCGGCTATGCACTCTTCCGAGTACAACTCGTACAACCAACCAGGAGCCTTTTTAAAGACCTTAGCCAACGTGTCAAGCTGACCAATTGTAATGGCACGTGGTGGATTGCTATTAAGGATCTCACTCAAATGTCCTGGATTAACACAACTCAATTCACCTAGTTTACTAAGTGTATATCCGTTCTCTTTCATATTTCTATCTATTTCAGAGCGTATCGATTTTTGTATTGTTTTTCTTGTTTCCATACTAAAAGAAATCCCCCTTAGTCATGTACATAAGAAATACTCAACTTTCCACATTTTACAACTGCCATAATATTTTGTAAATATTTACCATTAAATCCCCTTGAACTTATTTATGATCCGTCAATTGTATTGCTCATGCATGCGGTTCACATCCTTCTATGAAATTTCATTCCACTTTCATTTTAGTTTTTAGAAACAAACAGATCAGGTTATCGAAATGTAAAAACTTGGCAACATTAGTAAGTATACTTCGTGTATTTTAATTCGCCTAGTATTGTGGGTGATTAAAAATTCGCTAACAGTTTAACATATGAGTAAACGAATCAAGGAGAGCTTCCCAGATTTGAAACTAAAAGATGCGCGAATAGACAAGAAATTATCCCAGGAAAAAATAAGCAGGACAATAAACGTATCCTTGAAACATTATCAGAACATAGAATACGGGATTACCGTTCCCTCCGTGACGATTGCGCTACATATTTGCGAAGTTCTCAACATCGATCCAAGAGACGTTGACGAGTGGAAAGACAGACGTATACCTAACTAAGAGCGGTATCCTATGAGAAATGCAAAATTCAACCCTAAGGTTAAATAAGCAAAAAAGCCGGGTTACCGTGGGGTAATTCGGCTTTTTACTTATCGAGAGTTCTGTTCACAGACATATTTTTCACGCGAAGTCGACTGATATAATTATTCTTGGTGATAATTATGTTTCTTGAACCTATGTTACTAGATCAACGTGACAAACCGTATCAGTTGTCAAGAGGCCCCCGAGGCAAAAAAAAGGCCCCATCAGTGTGATGGCGCCCCTTTGTCTACGATTTCAGAAATCCCAATCCAGCAAGTCCTCCAGCAGTTCGCGGGAAAATGCTAATTGCTCCGGTGTGTATTTATCCAGAAAGCTCTTAAATCGCTGTTCAATGTCCTGATGCATCTGGTGATGAATCTTATACAGCTTTTGTCCCTTTGCGGTTAACCGATAGTACACTTCTTTCTTATTATCAACCAGCTGTTGCCTTTTAATTAAATCAAGCTTCCATAACTTTTTGCTGATCCGTGTTATGGACCCTTTCGTTAAATTGACTTTTTCCGAAATCGTGGTGACATTGATGGGACCATGATCCCCGATACAGGCAATGAAATGAATTTCGGATAGGGTAAGGTTTAGCTTCATCCCCATCTCGGATTCCAGCTTCTTCATCTCTTCTGCCATTCGCTCAGTCAATTTGCTTTCTCGTAGCTCTTGCTGCGTGATTAGCTGTATGTAAAGCTGTATGATCCGCTGCTTGGAAAGTTCTGTACTTTGCATATCATGTCTCCTAGATTACTATCTCCTCTCCATTATATACTGATTGTTTCGAGAAAAACAATTTTGTTTTGTTTTTCACGAAACAATATTAATGCAGTTAATAATGTCCGCACCAGTTGGTGATTCCTTTCCGAATAGCTTCCATCGGATTAGACTCCTCTTGGGAAACCGCCCATGCGACATATCCATCCGGTCGAATCAACGCAGTATGCACGTCATGCCAATCAGCAGCTCCCTTAGCAAACGAAGCGCGAACTACATGGACATGCTTGTATTTCGACCAATCGAGAGCATCGTCCAATCGTTTATCCGAGCCGAAATGGAGCAATAGGAATGAACCAGAATGAAAAAGCTCGTATGCATACTGGCACTCACCGTTCTCCAGACGCAGATTCAACTCTGTAAAACGTCGACCATTCAATACATGCTGCTGCATCTCCCCAACCGGTTCATACTGGACATTGAACGCAGAGATTTGAGTAGCCAACCGATAATTTGCCTCGGGTATTTGCAGCAGGTTGGACAGCATATTCCTCAAAGCTATGACGGATGGGGAGAATTCCGAACTACCGAACAGCAATGATTGCATCTGTGTATTCGTTAGTAAAGCGGTATTGATGGGGAAACGCTCCGTATGATAGCTGTCCAACAGCCACTCCGGTGCCCAGCCTTTTAAATGGGCCGCCAGCTTCCACCCCAGGTTGATTGCCTCTTGCAAGCCAACGTTCATCCCCTGGCCTCCGGCTGGAAAATGAATATGCGCCGCATCTCCCACCAGGAAAATCCGTCCTTCTCGATAACGCTGAGCTTGCAAGGTCGCATTGCCAAAACGAGTCATCCAAAACGGATCTGAAATTCCTAAATCGTCTCCAAGAATACGCAGCAAACTAGCGCGCAGTTCCTCCAACGTAACTGGTTCTTCCTTTGGTACAGCCATTCGCTCCGAATCGATCAGCACCACCCGATGCATCCCTCCTGGCAAGGGTACAATCATGACCAAACCTTGTTCATTAAAGTAGGAAGGAGCTCCCGATTCCGGCGGATTTTTCAAAACAACATCCCCTTGCATAGCCGTAAAAGTCGCATTCTTACCGACAAACGGAATGCCTGCCTGCTTGCGGACAATGCTGGCAGCGCCATCTGCACCGACCACATAGAGTGCCGTCAGCACAGCCTTTCCATTCGGCCCGGAAGCCACTACCTCAACCCCATGCTGATCTTGGTGTACGGCCACTACCTCCTCTTCCCTTCGTATTTCCACCCCTAGACTTTTTGCCCACTCCTCTAGTACCTTCTCCGTGTCATGTTGGGGAATAATCAGTGTGTAGTTGGAGGAAGAATCTAACACAGAAAAATCCAAGCGTGTATCAAGCGCAGCAAAATGCGCCGTCGAAATCGGTTTTCCTCTATCAAGTAATTTCGCTTTCAACCCGCGCATATCCAGGATTTCCAGTGTGCGCGGATGTATAGTGAGCGCCCGTGAATACGGGGTCGTTTCCTTTAAGCGCTCAAGTACGCACACCTTCACTTTAGCCAACGCCAGCTCTGCAGCTACCATCATTCCAACTGGTCCACCACCAACAATAATCACTTCATAATCGACCTGCATTGAAATCACTCCTCTTTTTTGTTTTGCACGAAACAATATGAATATATCACATCTTCTTTTAATTGAAAACGATTTTCAATTAAATACTTTTTAAAGACTATGCCAACAAATGAAAAGGCGACCCCTTCTCGAATCGAGCAAGAGATCGCCTTTTTCTATTTTCTTATCGTTTTGCTACAACGATAACATAAACATGACCTTGATCATTTGTCCACAAATCCACTTTGTCCTTGGAGGTAAGCTCGCTTTCTTTCAAGTCATTACCGTTGTAGTATTTGATCTTTGCGTCTTCCGTCATCTTCAAGCTCGTCGACACGTCATCGAAGAATACGTATTTGTCTTTGTTCACACGGGATTCAATTCCGACGAAACGCACGTTTTCCTTCGCCAGTTTTCCACTAACGGAAGCAGCAATGACATCGCCGTCCCGATCAAGGGTCAATGTCACGTATTCAAATTGATCGACATCTTCAATCGCATCCTCATCCGTTACATCGTACGTCTTGCCGTTAATCTCTACTTTCGCGGAAGTCACCTTGCCGTCATCGTTACGAACCTCAACAGAGTCAACCACGCCGCTTACTTTCCTAGGCGCACCTGTAATTGCCTTTACTTTGCCAGCGTTGTTGAGTGTCAGCGTGTACTCGTTGTCGTTGGATGCTGCATCGCTGTCAATCGTGACGCCGGACAAGAGCTCATACACCTTCCCGTTCACGGTAATTTTGGAACCGGATTTTTTCGTCACGTATCCTTTTACGGTTTGCTTTTCCAAAGTCAGCTCTACAATGTCATTCGTGCCGACGTTGTATTTCCACGTAAGGATACGGTGGTCATTAAACTGATCGGTTTTAATCGTCGTTGGAGATACGGAGCTGTCATCGACAGTCAGCTTCGCGTTGGTCAAGATGTCGTAGATTTTCCCGTCGATTTTCACCGTTGCCAGTTTTCCTGCTGCATACGCAGTTGTGTCTGAGACCAGCTTGTTCGTCGCTGCACCTACACCCTGCTCTACTTTGATCAAATTTCCATTCTTGTCAAACGTAAGCACGGCAATTTGGCCGCTCGTCAACTCATCCAGTTCATCTACTTCGTCTTCATCTACGAACAACTCGGTATCTTCATGCACCTCGTAATTAACGCTGCCGACGCGAATCCGGTTTTTGTCTGTATCAACGGTGATTGTATCCGTATAACTCAGCTTCGTGTAAACAAGCTCAGATACTTTGCCGTCCACATTGAGTGTCAGCTCGACTAAGTCATCTTTTTCGATGTCAGAGAACGAAGCACTTGTTTCTTTTGCCTCTGGATGCGCCTTGCCCTTGATCGTTGCTTTGGAATCCAGAGTATAGGTCGTGCCGTCTACTCTTAGCTCTTTCTTTGAGTTGGAACCGCTCACGGAAGATACTTTTTCTACAATTCCTTTTGTGGTGTTGTCGCTAATCGTGATGGACTTGATCTTGCCATTGTCGCCAACGACTGCCACAAACTTTTGGCCGATGTGAGAACGGCTTACATTTACGCCATCTTCTACTTCCAAAACGACTTCTCTTCCATTGACGATTGCCTTGAATTTCTTCTCATCGCCTACAGCCGATGTAAAATTAAGGCCAGTCTTCACGATTCCTTCGACGATTTCGGAATCAGAAGTAACAACGGTGAGGAAAGCCACTCGGCCGTTTTTCGTAATGTATTCTACTTGCGCGCCTACGACCAGATTGCCGTATACTTGCGCGGAATCAGGAATTTCGATTTCTTTGTTTTGTCCGACTAGTTTCAGCTTTTTGCCAGACTTGTCATACGAAGCAACTGCGCCCTTCACTACTGGCAGCTTCTGAATGGTTCCTTTTGCATTGCCATCTTTGTCGTAGTAGGCGCCGTTTGCGTAAACAGGCGTTTCCATAAAGCGATCGGTATACTTCGCAACGATATCACGCGGAGCTGCTGTTGTCGGTGTTTCCTTTGCATCGTAAATAACTGCTCTGTCCGCTTCCAGCAAATACGGGATGTACCACTCGCTTGATGCTGATGGACGAACGTCAATCTTCAAGCCTTGAACGTAAACAGTCAACGCTTCCGCAATTTTTACATTGTTGTTCGGTTTGAAGGTTCCATCTGGATATCCCTTGATGATGCCTTGGGATACCGCAAGATTAATGTATCCTGTTGCCCAGTGATCTGCTGGCAGATCTTTAAATACGGTCTTTCCTTGTAGTAGCTTTGCTTGCGCGTCTGTGTACCCGAGTGCCAGCACAGCAACTTTGGCGAACTCCGCTCTCGTCACTTCTTTATACGGTCTGAAAGTGCCATCTGTATAACCTTTCAGCACACCCGCATAATTCAATTTCAGAATCGCGTCTTTATTTACGTTTCCTCCGATGTCGGAGAATGGCAGTGCCGTAGCAGCCAATCCGGTACCCGGTAATGCAAGCGAACCTGCCAGAACCGCTGTCGCCAATAATTTTTTGAAATCCTTGCTTGCTCTATTCTTTGCTTTTTGCAAAATAAACCCCTCCATCAATGTAACAGTTTTATCAGTTCATTCTCTCCAGCAAACACTCCCATTTGAAGAAATGATGGAATTGTCCGCAGTAGAACTGTTTTCTTCGGCCGAATGCTCTTTTTAGACGACAAGACTTCCGAAAAAGTTTCATAGCTTGTTCACGGTAAATCATTCCACTGTTCTTCAATCATTGATAGGTAGCGGGTTCACGATATTTCGCAGAACGTAAAAAAACCACCTGAGATCTCAGGTGGTTTTACATTTCATTCCAGCAGGAAATGCTATAAGCCAGGTTCTGTCTCTCCCGTGCTTCAAGCGGGGCAATCCCTCGCACCAAGAGCGGTAGCCATCTATCTATGGCATCCGAAGATACCATCCGTCCTTTCCGTTTGATTCCTTCAGGACGGTTCCCCTACCTAATTTGGGTTTCTCGCTCGCAGGGTTTACCGCGTTCCATCTTTTCTGTCGCCAGAAAAGCTACGTTTCTGTGGCACTTTCAGCGTACTCGGGCCTCAGAGAGAGCCCTTTCCACGCCGTCAGCAAGGCTTAACACCTCACTGCCCTGGCTTGCACCAGGTACGAACACTCCAGGCATCTCAGCCTGGGCGAGCCTGGACTTTCCTCTACCGCCAATCGCCGAAACGATTGCGGCAGCGACTACCCACATTTCCTGCACATCAGAATCAGTAACATTTACTCTATCACATGCCTCCTACATGGTCAACAAGCAGGATTTGGAAGGTCCATTTGTAGTACAATAGAAATGGCTACGAGGAGGTAGGACGATGATAACCATTACTCCAACTGCGGCAGTACGTCTTGCACAAATGATTGCGGAAGAATCGGATGCTGAACAGCTCGGAATCAGACTCGTCCCGACTACGACAGGTTGTGGCAGCTATACATATAGCATCGCCATTACGGAAGCGGACAAACACGATATTGCCCAAGATATTAGTGGGATTCATTTCTTTTATCAAACCCATGAGATAGACAAGCTTTCCGGGACAGTCATCGACTGCGACCCTGCAACTGGTCGCTTCTCCATTTTCCATCCGCGCCCGATGCAAACAGATTGCTCGCTTACTCATTGATTAGGAGGTTACTATGCTGCTCTTATCATTCGAAAACATCAAACCAAAGATTCACCCTACTGTTTTCCTGGCAAAAGGCTCCGTCGTTTCTGGCGATGTCGAAATCGGCGAGGATTCTTCTATTTGGTACAACACTGTGATCCGCGGGGACATCGCTCCGACCGTCATTGGAAAACGCGTCAGTGTGCAAGACAACAGCACCCTGCATCAAAGTCCGAACAACCCGTTGATCCTCGAAGACGAGGTGACCGTTGGACATAATGCTGTTTTACATAGCTGCGTGGTACGTCGCGGCGCATTGATCGGAATGGGTGCGATTGTTTTGGATCGTGCGGAAATCGGGGAAGAAGCGATGGTTGCTGCGGGTGCACTCGTTCCTCCAGGCATGAAGGTGCCACCTCGCTCGCTTGTTGTCGGCAATCCAGCGAAAGTAAAACGCGAACTCAACGAGGCTGACTTGAAAGAATTCGTACGCATTCGCCAATCGTATGTGGATAAAGGCAAGATGTATCGCCAACTGGAAGAAAGCCCGCTAGAACGGGAATAGGAAAAAGAAAAGGGAGGTCGAGGGCGCATATGCACCTTCTATCCTCCCTGTTTTTTATGCTTTACGAATTTCTAAATAATGCGTTGCGCCCACTAGAAACCGAAAGCTCGTCAACTGCAAACTGGCTGTGTGGCCGAACCGTTGTATTTCTTCCATGAGCTGTGGTAGCTTGCTATATGGTTTGCGATCCAATCCGATTAACGGATAGAGTCTGATTCGACCGCCAGGCTGACAAACACGCAGCAATTCCTTAATCGCGTCCAGGTGAAATTGCTCATCGAACTGTTGCTGGTACAAAAACAAAAAATGACTGCCAAGCACCAGTGAAAATTGATTGTCAGCAAAAGGCAATTCCGGCAGCAAGCCTGCGACGTAGCTTTTACCGATGCCTTCATCGGCACGATACGCGGCAATGAATTGCTCCAGTGACCTTTCTCTGTTTTGCTGATGCTGGTCAAGCGAGCTGTTTGTGCGATTCCAGCCAGCTTTTGCGTCGATTCCTCGATCTCTCGCTTCCCCTTCGTACAAATCTCTTCAGGCTTTATTTGATAAAGCGGATCAACTGCAATTGCTTCTCGTCCTTATTGGCATGCCTCCGCTGTAAAGGAGGACGCTCCTGCCCCGACATCCAAAATCGGTCCCATCGACAAGATTTCGTCCGTGAGCGAAAACATATCCACATACTCTTGATAGGAACGGCATGTCATTGCCACTCCCACTTGCTCGTACGCCCCTACATCCTGTTCTTTTCTCATCTCGACTCAGCTCTCCTCTTCTCATATTCCTCGATCCTTTTCAAAGGAAAAGGATCGAGTTGAGCAAATATTACCAAAATACTTTTCAGGATTCAATGACGCAGCCGACCTGTGCATGGAACAAAAAAAGCGGCGTATCCATAGTGGAAACACCGCTTTTTCCTCACGAAGCATTTTGCAATCGATCCACCTCGCGAATGTGCTCAAAAAGCATATACGAGCGGATCGCTGTCTCTAGATGAAGCCGATCCGGTTCTTTGGTCGTGCTGTACTTTTGAAAGAAAGCCGACAGCTTATAAAGAAAACCGAAATATTTACGCACGTAGCGATCCCCGAGCATGCCAACAAGCAGTCCTGCTACCCCGCATGCGACGCTCCATTCTAAGGGTAAAAAGAATACAGACAAAATGAACCCCGTAAAAAACCACACGACCAGATTCGTCGAGCAACCGTCATTCACGATATTTGCCCGTTGAATCTCTTTCAGTGCTGCTAGTGACTTCTTGCCCCCATAGCTAAACACTTTATGTTCTGCACCGTGAAATTTTTTCATCTTTTTTGGAAAAACGAAGTGAAAGCCTGCGATGTATACAGCTACCCACATTGGATCGATGATGGCCCAGTCAGGCTTCACGATCACTGCCAGTACATAACCAGCAAGCAAAAGGTGAAACAATTGATAGTACCACGGAAAGGAGAAAAATATTCGATACCAGAGCTTCCCGATCGTTTTCAATGTGATTTTTTCCGCCCACATATGGATCACGCCGTCTTTTACTTCCGCGCAAGCCAGCACATTTCGATCATGAAAAAGCACACCGCGTCCAAAAGACATCCCCATAATCATCTCGTTAGCTATTCTCCTTCCGCCCTAATGTCGTTATAATAGGTTGAGTTGTACGCAGAATGAAGGAGGTTTCCACAATTGATCCGCATGGTTCCAACTACACCATTAACACCTTTACACGATCCATGGGAGCCGTTGTTCAATGCTACACCCCCCGCCTATAAACTTACCAGCGTCGAGTTTACTGTAACGAATCTGTGCAATCTCCGCTGTGAGCATTGCGCGGTTGGTGATACATTGCGATACAAAGACGATCCCGCTCTGCCTGTTGATCTGATACTCCGTCGTCTCGATGAAGCAAAAGATCTGCTTACTATCAGTATAACAGGCGGAGAACCGATGTACAGCGAGCGCACCGTGAAAACTGTGATCGCGCCTATTCTACAATATGCAGCAGATCGTGGGCTGCGGACGCAAATCAACTCCAACATGTCCATGCCGTTTTCTCGGTATGAGTTGATCCTGCCTTACATCGACGTCATGCATATTTCATGGAACTGGTCTACTCCCGAGGAATTCCATGATATTGTTTACGCAAAAGCACGGCAGCCGGTTTCAATCAAAAGAGCGGAAGCACAGTTTCTAGAGATGATGGAAAATGTTCGCAAGCTCTCAGAAGCAGATGTATTTGTCTCCGCCGAAACGATGCTGAATCATCGCACATGGACAAAGCTCGATACTCTCCACCGTCAGATTCAGGAGATGGGCAGCAAGCGACATGAGGTACACCCGATGTACGCGAGTGACTTTGCTCGTGATCTGGATGTACTTTCACTCGATGAGCTCCGTCAAGCCATTCATCGGATGCTCGATGTACGCAATGAAGATTTGTGGATGCTTTTCGGGACGCTTCCGTTTTTCGCTTGTAGTCCTGAAGCCGCAGACAGGGAATTGATCAGCAGACTGCGCTCTGCGAAAAATGTGACGACTCGCAATGATCCAGATGGTCGCAATCGTCTTAACATCAACATTTTCACCGGCGATGTCATCGTGACCGATTTCGGTGATGTAGAGCCATTGGGCAATATTCAAACCGATCAGCTCCAGTCGATGTTTGGAAAATGGCAGGAACACACGCTGAATCAGAAGATCAATTGCTTCTGCCCTGCTGCTGGATGTGCAGGACCAAACCTGCTCGTTGCTAATTCTTACTATCAGGAGACTGATTTTACCCTGCGCAAAGCACTCGTCTAATTGGGCACACTAGGGCGTGAGGTGATCTACCATGAGCAGACGCAAACGCCCTCTCGTCCCCGAGGCGAGAAAAGGACTGGACGCCCTCAAAGCGCAGGTTGCACACGTTGCTGATCCCGCGCAGGCCAAATTCGAGGTCGCAGAAGAAATTCATGTTCCGTTACAGCCCGGCTACAATGGACAGTTAACCTCTCACGATGCTGGTCGAATCGGAGGACGCTTGGGTGGCAGTATGGTAAGAGAGATGGTTCGGATGGCGATGGAAGGCATGAATAAAAAACCGTGATCCTATTGTTTGGGAACCCCGCTATTTGATGTACGCGAATGGCGGGGTTCTTTGTCGAGCAATCGAGTATTGCCTAATAGGACACTAGCTATCAAACTGATTCCAATTAGAATCAATCCAGTGACAAAAACATCGTGCATAGCTTCACTAAACACCATTCCTCCCCCCATCCGCCATTCAACAATGGTCCCAAACACACTAATACCAATCGTCCCCCCAATGGAACGAAACAATTGCGATGTCGACATGGCAACGCCCCGATCTTGCGGTTTTACAGCGCTGTGTGCTGCTGTACCGAGTGCCGGATAGATTGCCCCCATGCCTAGACCTGTGACAATCATGTAACTGACGAGCTGTGTGTTGGTTGTCTCTACATCAATCGTGCTTAGAAGGAAAAAGCCTGTCGCCATGATGAGTAAGCTAGGAATCAGAATCGCCCGAAATGAAGCTTTTGCCATCCATCTTCCCCCAACCGTCGAAGAAATCGCTGCTGACAGCATGAGCGGCACTAAAAGGAATCCAGCTTCTGAGGGACTCGCACCGCGTACCCCTTGGACGAACAGAGGGATGTATGCGATTGCACCGAACAAAGCGGCACTCACAAAGAATCCAACGAGATTGCCATATCCAATGGCCGGGATGCGAAATAGGGAAAGCGGAAGCAGCGGTTCCTTTGCTTTCGTTTCAACCCAGATGAATAAACTGAGAAGTAAGAGACCCACTCCCCCTAACCCGATCTTGTATTCCCTCCCCTCCATAACAAGGGACAGCAGGATGAGAATGATGGCTGCACTCAAGCTAATCGCCCCATACCAATCAATCACAGGCTTCTTATCGTAGTGCCACTGATCACGAAAGACTAGGGCAATGATCAAAAAGGCAGCGATACCGATCGGAAGGTTTATAAAGAAAATCCATCCCCACGGCAGATGCTCCACGAGAATTCCTCCCAACGAGGGACCGAGTATACTCGTCATGGCAAATGCAGCTCCGAAAAGGCCTTGAAATTTGCCTCTCTTTTCGGGTGGATACAGTTCACACACAATGATGAATGCAACCGGCATTAATGCCCCAGCGCCCAACCCTTGAACTCCTCTCGCTACAATAAGACTCGTCATGGAATTCGCCATGCCGCACAGGAGAGATCCCACGAGAAACAGAAACAAACCGATCAAATACATTTTTCTTGGTCCAAACAAGTCCGCCATTTTCCCATAGATGGGCATGCTCGTGGTCGCTGTAAGCATATAAATGGCGAACACCCAGCTATAAAGAGATAGACCTCCCAGCTCTTTGGTAATTGTCGGCATGGCTGTTGATACAATCGTCTGATCCAACGATGACAAGATTAGCCCCATCAGCACTCCACCCGTAACCAAGCCTACGCGGCGCTTTTCCTTTTCCATCTCCATCCCACTCTCCTTTTTGAAGTCAGTTGATAACAGCTCCAAAAATATAAGGGAATTTCTAGAAAAAGAGTAGACTTTTTCTTTCTGATGAGTTATTCTGATGATAGAGTCTGCCCCTAAGAACTAAGAATGAATCATAAATAAAAACCGCCTCCATTATGGACGCGGTTTTATTGTTTTGCCATTCATCTCAGCTTGTCGAGCTTTTTGGCACTTGCCTTACGAGGTCCAAGCATCGCCTTTCCTATGTCGCCCACTTTGTTTACAGAGTCAAAAACTTGGTCGATCACATCCACCAGTTCCCGAATCTGTACCACTTTTCCATAGACGCCCATGAAATGGTGTCGGACGTTTTTTCCATTTAACCCCAGCATGGCCGCACCTCCTCTTAATCCTCTCGTATCATTTTATGCAGGATCGGGCAAAGAGGAAATTGAAAGTGTGGAAAAATATTCGACCCTCTATCCTGCTGCTTAGCGTGGACGAGGCGTGCCGGTCGGACGTGGGCGCGGAGGTTGTGTCGGCGTAATGGCCCGCTCCAGACGAGTGACACGGTTCTCCAACCGATCTACTCGATTATCCAGCCTCCGAAAATCTTCGCGAAGCGCATCTACTCGATTCTCCAGTCGATTCAAACGACGCTCGACATCTCCACCTGGAGCTGGTGTCGGAGTAATCGGGATGTACAAATTTTGACCAACGTAAATGTAGTAGGGATAGGCGATATTATTCACGCGGATTAATTCCTGAACGGATACACCAAAACGAGCCGCAATGCTGTTCAGCGTATCTCCCGAACGGACTACATAGTTCACGAATCTCACTCCTTTTTTCTGTGATCATTCGTTATTAACCTATGCCCGCCCTGGTATACGCGCAATAAACCAATACCCATTTTTGCAAAGAATAGTCAAACACCCAGTACAAACGCCGTTGCAAACCCGAAAGAGCAAGGCTCAGCCCCATCAACACTTTGAATAGACAGTCACACCCTCAAGAAACACTTCCTCTACTTGCTTCAATACCTCTATTTCTTGTAATGGGTCCCCTTTTACCACAAGTAAATCAGCAAAATAACCTGGCGCTAACGTACCGATCTTACTCCCTTGGTCCAGCACCTCTGCAGCATTTTGGGTAGCAGCCTGGATCGCACGAATTGGCTCCATCCCCAGCTCCACCATCAGCTTGATCTCTTCTGCCACAGGTGTAATCGGATAGCCTTCCAATACGATATCCGTACCCGTAGCGATCTTTACGCCTGTATTCATCAATTGTACGAAGTTCTCCCGGTACGCCTTTTCCGATTCGATGAAGAAGGCTCCCTGCTCAATAAGCCCTTCGCTCAATATGCCTTGATTCGCCTGTTGCTGCTCATTCCAAATATGCTTGTAATAATCAGCAATCTGAAAAAAGGTGATCATCGTCGGTACCCATACCAGTCCTTTTTCTTTCATCTGTTCTGCCTGTTCGACGGTCATAAATGTCGCGTGCTCGATCGTATCAAATCCCGCATCAATCGCCATCTGGATAGCAGGTTGGGTCGAGGCATGCACACAGCATTTCCGTCCCAAGCGATGCGATTCATCAACCGCCACATCCAGCTCCTCTTGTGTGAACTCCGGCGTTGGTGTACGATGGCTCGTCATGAGCTTGATCCAGTCTGCTCCTGCTCTCACTTGTTCACGTACGGCTGTCCGCACTTCCCACGGACCATTTGCTTCTCGCAGCGCACCCTCTAATTGCCAACCGTGCCCCCCAGTCATAATAATCCCTTGGTTTACCTGAAAAAGACGAGGGGAAACAATGAACTTGTTCTTGGCTGCCATCTTCAGCGTACTGCACAAACCATCCGGTGCTGCTACATCGCGAATCGTCGTTACCCCCAAGGAAAGTGCCTCTTTCAAGTTCGCTGTCGCAAGTAAAGCCACGAGTCCATCGTTGTTGCGATACTCAGCCGAGTCTGGTTTGCTCCACCAATACCCGATATGAACATGTAAATCGATCAAGCCTGGCAAAATGGAGCATCCGGTGTACCGCTTTACCTCTCCCACCGAAATGGAATCCGTAAGCTCCGATTCTTTCCCTACTGCTACAATCTTTCCTCGCTCATCAATCCCAACAGCGCCTTGTTCGATTACATGCTCTCCATCTCCGATAATGACGCGATCAGCAATCAACCATTTCATTTCTGTCCCCCCTGTCAAAAATGAAAATCCCATCTGTCCGCAATCCTGGTTAGTTCCTCGAAAATTCATCATGCATTCAACTTTTTCCTCCCTGTTTCTTGGCCTCGAAAAAATAAAAAAACCTCCAGCCACACATAAGTGCACCAGAGGTTTTCCCTTTATACCTTATTTAAATACAGGTGCAGCAAATTGAGCCAGTCTCTCAGCGGACGTTTTCTCGACATCCGCATGCAAGCTGTTGCCGTGCGCATCCATTGTTACAATTGCCGCGAAGCCGTTCACTTGCAAGTGCCACATTGCTTCTGGAATACCGAATTCCATGAAGTCAACACCATTTACTTTTTTGATGCAGCGTGCATAGTATTGTGCCGCCCCACCAATTGCATTGAGGTAAACAGCACCATGCTCATTCAATGCTTTCAGTGTTTTCGCACCCATTCCGCCTTTTCCGATAACGGCACGGATTCCGAATTTCTTGATGATTTCGCCTTGGTACGGCTCCTCACGAATGGAGGTAGTCGGACCAGCCGCTTTTACATGCCATTCGCCCTCTTGATCCTTCAGCATAACCGGACCGCAATGGTAGATGATGCCACCATTCAGGTCTACTGGACAGTCATGATCCATCAGGTAGCTATGCAGCGCGTCGCGTCCTGTGTGCATTTCGCCGTTGATGATAACCACATCGCCCACTTTCAGGCTGCGGATTTGTTCTTCCGTAATCGGCGCTTGCAGAACAACTTCACGAGGTTCATCGTCTGTTTCGTCCGAAGCTGCTACTGGCGTCAAGTCCATCGCCACTTCTTCATCTTTATACAGATAACGGAGGATTTCACCAGTCTCCGGGTTCAGGCGAACACCTTGACGGCGGAATGCCCAGCAATTGTATGCAACGGATACGAAGAAGCTCGCTGGCAGGCGGTTTTCCACGCCGATTTTACAGCCCAAGAGGGTAGCGTTCCCACCAAAGCCCATGGTTCCGATTCCGAGTTGGTTTGCTGTTTCCATGATGTAGTCTTCCAATGCAGCCAGATCAGCAATTGGATTGACATCGTTCACTTTGCGGAACAATTGATGCTTCGCCAGTGCATAACCGGAAGTGCGATCGCCACCGATTCCTACGCCGATGAAGCCGGCACTACAGCCTTGTCCCTGCGCTTGGTATACCGCGTGCAGAATGCACTTGCGAATGCCATCCAGGTTGCGGCCCACTTTGCCCAGGCCTTCGAGCTCACAGGGCAGGGAGTATTGGATGTTCTTGTTCTCACAGCCGCCGCCTTTGAGAATCAGCTTGATTTCGATTTCATTCTCTTCCCATTGCTCGAAGTGAATGACAGGAGTACCTGGACCGAGGTTGTCCCCTGTGTTTGCACCCGTCAAGGAATCTACGGAGTTGGAACGCAGCTTACCTGTTTTGGTTGCTTCTGCAATCATTTCTTTGATTGCTTGTTTAATGATCAGCTGGTTGACTCCAACCGGAGTTTTCACTTCGAATGTAGGCATACCCGTATCTTGACAGATCGGAGAAACATTTTCTTCTGCCATGACGACGTTTTGCGCAATCGTAGACAAAGACAGCGCTGCACGTGTGCCAAGATCCTCGTTCACTTTAGCTGTATTGACGGCACGACGCACGTCTGGTGGTAGATTCGTAGAAGTATCCGTGATGAGTTCCAGAATGCTTTGCTTCAAGTTTTCCATCTATGACGCCCCTTTTGACGTAGTGGTGTAAATGGTAGCATAAACCGCCTATTATTATAGCACACGCTCCCCCACCTGTCCGTAGATTGCTGCCCAAAGAGTGTGTGAAACATTCCGTAAACGTGCGTCGTCTTATTACCGACAACAAATTTTGGCAAGAAGCAGATATGAGGGGGATCAAAATGAAAAGAACATTTGCCGGGCTTCTCGCCTCCGTGATGGTGGTGGCCGCTATACCCTTCCTTTTCACGACGGGTACAATCGCGGAACCAACCGTTCAAGCCGCATCTACAGAAGAGTTGCCAGTAGTCGGTTCCTATGCGGGGCTAAAAAAGCTCATCCAATCATCAGACCTGGACAGCTACCACTACGCCACCATGGAAACGACTACTGCTATGCCAGTAGCAGCACCCAGCACAGCCAATAAAGTAGCGGACACTTCTAGCGGCGCTGTTCGCGGTGATTTTTCCACAACGAACACACAAGTGCAGGGCGTCGATGAAGCAGATATCGTAAAATCAGACGGCACTTATCTTTATCAATCCACGCAAAATGAAGTGCGCATCATCAAAGCGTATCCAGCCACCGAGATGAAGGTCGCAAGCCGTATCAGCTATGACAATGGAAAATTCGTACCGCAAGAAATGTATGTAGACGAACGCAGACTCATCGTAATCGGGCAAGCGGATGAGACCATCTCCTATCCTCCTGGTCCTGCTTCCAAAAGAGGAATCCCCCGTTACCAAGGCATGCAGTCCGTGAAAACCATGATCTACGATATTACAGACAAAAAACAACCTCGGCTCATTCGTCAATTGGAGCTGGAAGGCCAGTACATGTCGTCCCGCAAAATCGGCGCGAGCTTGTATGTGACAGCCAACCATTACATGGATACGTATCGTATCATGCAAGAGAAAGCAGAAGTGCCAGGTCCAACGTATAAAGACAGCGCCCATCATAACCAATACCAAACCATCCCCTACAGCGAGATTCGCTACTTCCCGGATCACTTTCGTCCAGAGTATTTGATCGTTGCTGGCGTGAATCTGGATGACTCGAAACAAAAGATGTCACTGAATACGTATCTTGGTGCTGGCGAGAACATCTATGCATCCACCAAAAATCTGTATGTAGCCGTCACCCAGAACAATGCCCAGCCAGTAGCCGTTAAGCAAAAAGGAGTGACAACTCCTTTGATTGCACCTCCCATTGAGTCAGATACAACCATTTACCGTTTTGCCATGAACAAGGGAGACATTCGGTATACTGGAAAAGGGTCGGTGCCTGGACGCATTCTGAACCAGTTTTCCATGGATGAAAACGACGGTTATTTCCGAATTGCCACCACGAGCGGTGACATGTGGCGAGACGATGAGCTTACTTCGAAAAACAACTTGTATGTACTGGACAACAAACTCGAGATATTTGGAAAGCTAGAAGGCATCGCTCCAGGCGAACGCATTTACTCTGTCCGTTTCATGGGAGATCGTGCCTACATGGTCACCTTCAAAAAAGTCGACCCGCTGTTCGTTCTCGATCTGAAGAAGCCTTCTGCTCCAAGCGTACTAGGTGCCCTCAAAATTCCAGGTTACAGCGACTATTTACACCCGTATGATGAAAATCATATCATCGGTTTTGGCAAAGAAGCAGAATCAGATAAAGACTGGGCGTACTACCAAGGGATGAAAATTGCCCTCTTTGACGTCAGTGATGTAACCAAACCGAAGGAAAAGTTCAAGACTGTTATCGGGGACAGAGGAACGGACTCCGAGCTGTTGCGCAATCACAAGGCTCTGCTGTTCTCCAAAGAAAAAAATCTGCTAGCTTTCCCTGTATCCGTCCACGAGCGTACGGCTGAACAAAAAGCCAAAAACGATATGCGCGCGTACGGCCACTTTACTTTCCAAGGTGCCTATGTATATCAGCTCGATCTGCAAAAAGGTTTTCAACTGACAGATCAGATCACCCATCTGTCGAAGGAAGATGTCGCGAAAGCAGGCGAAGGCTGGTACGACAGCTCCAGTAACATTAAACGGATACTCACGATTGGCGACACGCTCTATACCGTTTCCGACGATTATGTCAAAACGCAGCAGCTCTCTTCCCCCCAAAAAGAGAATATCTTGCCATTGACGAAATAGCGGTAATGCTCTGTCATGCGGACAGGTTCTATGCTAAGATGGGGTAATAGATGCAGCGTAAATAGAGAGGGTGTCACTACGTGGAGTATTTGAGTTTTAATTTGACATCAACGCTGGCAGGGATTGCGGCTGTGCTGTTGGTTATGTTTATTCGCCTGCACTGGCCCTTCCGCTTTCAGTACATGGCCAATCTTTTCAAACGCCGTTTGAATATTCGATTGCGCTGGCTGGAGGCTTCCTATCGGAAGAACCGTTCCCGAGCTGTCGCTATGCTGGATAAATCAACCCATGAGATCATGCTTGGCAATTATGAAATGGCCGAAAAATATATCGTTCAAGGAATCAACGTTTGCAAAGAACGACCAACGTTATTCAATCAAGCGATGATTCACTACTTGTTTTACAACCTGGCGATCGTTTACTATTCATCCGAACGATACAATGAATCATTGGAAGTGGCGTTTCGTATTTACCAGCGTGATCAGGGAATGACTGATTCCTTAGCTCTTATTGCATGCTCGCACGCCCGCCTGGGTGAAGTAGAGAGTGCGATAGAAGCTTACCAGCTGATCGCAAGCAAACGATCGGCAAAAGACTGGAAGCTCTTCTGCTTGGCAGAGATTGAAGCTGCCAAAGGAAATTACGAGCGAGCCCTTTCCCATCTCAAGCAATTGATGGGCAAATCAGCCAGTCTTTTGCATCTGAATCACACCGTACTGGAAAAACGCTTGGAAGAGTGGAAAAAAGCCTCTACACAAGCCAGCTAATCGATTGACGACCGCACATTGCTTTATGTGTGCGGTTTTTATTTTCCTGTCCCCGTAACGCTGCTCTATGCACAGTCGTATTACTATCAAGAAAGTGAGGTATTTTTCATGAAAAAATTCAATATAACTATACTTGCTGCCTCAGCACTTGTACTCGGTCTCGCTGTAGCGGGCTGTACACCTGGAAAAGATTCTGCATCTTCCTCTACAGAAGCACTAGCTAAAGTGGGAACTGTCTCTATTTCCAAAGATCAAGTATACGAGGCTATGAAAAAAGAAGCTGGGAAACGCGTGATGTCTGAGCTCATCACGAAGGAAGTGTATAAACAAGAAGCGATTGCACAGGGAATCACGGTGAGTGATCAGGAACTGGACGCAAAAATTAACCCAATCAAAGATAAAATGGGGCCAGAGAAATTCCAAGAGTATTTGACTGAAGAAGAAATTACCGAGGATGCATTGCGTGAGAGATCACGTTTGATCATGTTAAGGGACAAGATGTTCGAGAAAGCTTACCCGATCACGGAAGCGCAAATCAAGGAATACTATGAGAAAAACAAAGAAAAACTCGACGGTACACTGGAAGAAGTACGTCCAAAGGTAACGGAGAAAGTAAAAGATAAAAACAAACGTTCCAACATGAGTACGTGGATCAAGGAATTGAAGAAAAAGCATAATGTTCAAATTTTGGACAAAGCATTTGAAAAAGTAGAGGATCAAGAGAAAGAAGTGGACAAAGCAGAACTTCCTGCTTCAAAATAAATCGTACAAAAAAGACTTGTGTCAGCCTGTTGAGGCGCACAAGTCTTTTTTGTACGATTTACGTACGTGCAATGGCAATGAGTTCCTGCAAAAACACCTTAATTTCGCCTTGAAGAATCGGGCCATGACCAGTCGCTAAATACTCAATGGGCCAATCCTGCAAAATCTCCAAGCCCTCCGTAAACTCCACCGCTCGCTCTGGTTCACGTGCTACCCATTGCTTCAAGTGTTCTTGATAAGCTGTCCGACAGTCCACTTCTCCGCCAACAATTTGGCCGAGTTCTGTGTTTTCAAAGCACAAATGATCGCCGACAAAGCATATTTTCGACTGGGGATCAAAGAAGGCAACTGAGCCTTCTGTATGAAAGGAAAGCTGTCGGAAACGCAGTGAAGGCAGATCTCCCCCACTCCCTGTAAACGTATGGCCGAATAGCGTCTGTGAAAAATCGTCCAGTTCGTAATAATCTTCGAGGTGAATCCAATTGTTTCGAGAAGGGAACATATCGGCATTTCCAATATGGTCAGCATGTCGATGAGTGAAGTAGACATATTCCGTTCGTTCTGGCTTGACCCCGATCTCTTCCAACGCCTGTTGAAAAAATGAGCGTTGCTTGCGCTGGTGAGAATCAATCAATACAAAGGCATTCCCTTGTTTGATCACATAGCTGTTCACGTAGCTATTCCACGCTTCCTCATAGGTGATGATCGCCCAGGTGGAGTCTGTGATTGGTGCAATCACATTGTTCATGCCTCCATCTCTCCTCTCCTCCCAGATACAATTTCTTATTGCTATTATACACAATCATGCACAACCGTGCTGACTCGTGCCCAAACTTATCCTACACGATCAAACAGTCGCCTCTTCCCCTAAGCTTACCCAAGATCTTCCTTGCGAGCGTTGAATGTGAACAGGTACACCGAAAAAGCTTGTCAGACGCTCAGCCGTTAAGACCTCATCTGTTTTTCCAACCTGGTCTACTTCCCCCGCTTTTAGCAGCAAAGTATGCGTGAAGCAAGGCAAAATTTCTTCAATGTGATGGGTGACATAAATGAGAGTGGGCCCGTTCGGCTGTTTGGCGATTTGTTCAATCATGGCCAACAGCTGTTCTCTTGAAAGCAAGTCCAGTCCAGTGCAAGGCTCGTCTAGGATGAGTAATCGAGGGGAAGCCATCAATGCACGAGCAATCAGTACTTTTTGTCTCTCCCCTTGCGATAAAGCGGCAAAACGTCTGTTTTTCAATGCACGGCATCCAAATGTATCGAGTAAATCCGACGCTTTCTCTACGTCCGCCTCCTCTGGAACGGAATACAAGCCGATGGTTGCCTCCCTTCCACTCAAGACGACACGGAGTGCGGTTTCATGCTCGTGAAGCTGTGCCATCAACGCCGTGCTTACCCAGCCGATTGATTTACGCACCTCGCGTAAGTCGACTGTTCCGTAAAGATTACCTAATACACTGACCTCCCCCTTTGTCGGCCACACATAGCCACAAATGATATTCAACAGACTGGTTTTACCAGAGCCGTTTAAACCGACTAAACACCAATGCTCCCTGTCTTGCACTTGCCAGGCAATGTCTCTCAAAATGGTTGTTTCATCCCTTTGCCAGGTAACCTTTCTCACATCAATGATCATGCTCTCTCCACTCCTGACTCTCACAGTTGTATGTGAAAAGAACCTCCATGGCATATGGAAGCACACGGAGGCCCTAACACAAAAACAGTTTCGTTAAAAAAATTTGCCTTGAATCTTGAATACAATCTCCGCAAACAACGTAGCGAATAGGAACGTACCTGTAAAGACGACGAGAGACACAACTACGATACGCCAGCTAAGCTGTTTGAATAGATGAACGTCTTTTCCGAGTGACAGACCTGCATACGCGAGAATCGGCGTGGCCAATGCGAGCAGATTGATCTTGGCAATCGCAGCAGCCGTATATTCGTTCCCTGGAAAAAACGGGGAGGTCGCAAGCATCGCAAACAAAGAGATCCATACAATGACGGGAGATTTGAACGGAAGAATGCGAGTGAAGCCCATTCCGATCAACGTAATGACCGCCAAGAGCAAAATACCTGGCAAAGATTCCATCAATGGTACTTTATAACCGATCCAGTTACCGATGAGAGCAATGAAGCCAATGATAAAAATCGTCAAGATTTGATTCATGCGCTTTTTCTCCCCCCTTCTGCTGCAGAAGAAGCGCCTTTGCGTCCAATGATAGGCTCAAGCCATGCGTACAGCTTTTGTGTGACCGGCAAGGAGAAGAAGATACATACGTACGTTCCGACGATACTCATCATCAAGTTTGCCGCTCCGGAATAAAAGGCAATGTCTTTTTGCGCTTCCGGGAAAATAACAGCCAATGAGCCTGTTGCTGCTGCCATCATGCTACCGGAACCAACTGCGGCTCCCATCGCCAGAGAAATCGGGTGAAACAACCCGCTGCTTCCTAAAATACTTGCAAGAATCGACATATAAATGGCACCAAACAAGGTTCCGCAAATATATACACCCAGCGCGCCGCGAGCTTCGGCAGAGTTTGCTCCAAACTTATCAACAATGATTGCCAAGTTTGGCTCACGGTCGAGAGAATAAGTAGCCCCAATTGCTTCACGCTTCAGACCTAGCCACAATGCGATTGGCAGACCAAATGCGATTGTCCCTACAATGTGTCCCATCTCTTGGACGATCAAGGATACACCAGAGCCGAGCAGCTTAGGCAGCTCAGGACCGATATTGGCTCCCAGCTTCGCAATAAAGATCAAGAACGAAACACCCAAAATATTGGCTGCGACGTTCATTTCTTTTTCACTCAAGAATTTAAACTTAGGCCAGCTGATTGCCCCACCTAAAACGAGCGCGTAGAGCATCGGAAACAGAGCGATAACCCCGATGCCAATACTGATTTTCTTTGTCCCGATAAATTCTGTCAATGCGACGAGAATCAGTACGAGAAAATGCAGCTTGTACTCATTGACGCGTGCCTCTGCCATACAACATCCCCCTCATTCTATCTCGCTCTACTCCATGACGACTTTTTGAGCTGCTCGAACAAACAATTCCACGCCGCGTACCATTGCATCCTCATCAAAATCAAAGCGTGGATGATGGTGCGGATACGTAAAGCCTTTGTCTGGATTGCCAGCGCCCAATTGAATAAAACAACCTGGAGCTTTTTTCAAATACTCAGAGAAATCTTCACCCGGCATCAAAGGATCAATGTAAATAATCTCTTCTTCTCCCCAACGCTCGCGGATCGTATCCTCCATCAGCTTGGTCACCTGCTTGTCGTTGACAACCGATGTGTAGCCATGCGAGAACGTCAATTCATAACTTGCGCCATGCGCTTCCGTAATTCCTTTGACAATTCGTTCAATCCACATCGGAATATTTTTGCGAATCTCTGCATCGAAGCAGCGCGTGGAGCCCGTCAGTGTCATCGAATCTGGAATGATGTTATAAGCTGTTCCTGCATTCAGCATCGTCACCGAAATAACGACCTTGTCCAACGCACTAACGTTGCGGGATACAATTTGTTGTAGGCCAGTAATAACCTGTGCCCCAATGACGATCGGGTCAACCGATGCTTCCGGTTGCGAGGAGTGCCCGCCTTTTCCTTGAATCTTGATATCGAAGCGATCAGTCGATGAAGTAAGTGCCCCGTAAAGTACACCAAATTTCCCGACAGGCATGTACGATGCCAAATGAATGCCGATAATCGAATCCAGTCCGTCCGCTGCACCAGCTCTTACGATTTCAGCAGCCCCACCCGGCGGCAGCTCCTCGGCATGCTGGAAGAAGAAACGAACCTCACCTTTGATTTGATCCTTGTACTGGGACAAAATTTTTGCGGCTCCCAACAGCATCGCTGTATGACCGTCATGTCCGCACGCGTGCATCACGCCAGCTTTTTCTGATGCATATGGCACATCATTTTCTTCATGGATGGGGAGAGCATCAATATCAGCGCGAATGCCAAGAACTTTTCCTGGTTGTGATCCGATCAGTCGAGCGACCACACTCGTTTTGGTAGGCTGCGAAAGCTCTAAATTCCCGAAAGATTCCAACGTTTCGTAAATAAATTGAGACGTCTTCTCCTCTTCAAACGACAATTCTGGATGCTGATGGAGATATCGTCGCCATGAGACTACCTGCTCAGCTACTTCATCCGCCCATTTCTTCGTTTCCAAACTCACACAATCACTCCTTTTTCTGCTTTCTTCTTCAAAATTTTCCGAGTCAGTTAAGTTTAGCTAAAAAAAATATCGTTTTGTGAATTCTATCACGGAACGATAAAAATAACAAACGTCCATTCCACGAGGACAAATCTGTCGAATTTGCATCTGTAGCTGTCTATTTATTTGTTATTTTAGAATTTTCCACCGATATTGTCCATGTAAAATATACTATTTGGAACAATAAAAACATTTAAACTGCAAGATTGGGAGCTTTTCAAGAGAAAAGCCCTTGTCCCTATTCTACATTTACTGCAAAAACGACAAAGCGATTCGAAAATTGCCCCAGCCACATTTCTCCATTCCCTACCATCACGCCTTGATCATTGACAAACGTATCCGTTACCTTTTGCTGTAAAAACGCTTCCTTTACCTTCTCCGTCATGATTTGATCGTACTCTTCCAAAAATTGCTGTTCATCTCGGATAAAATGACTTTTCCCGTCTTTGTTCACACGTAGTGGATACCTGATATGCTTGGCTACTTCTGTCTTGTCATTTTTTTTGACCGCTTCTTGAAGGTTTCCAAAAAAGGCTTCAAATGCGCCTGCATTTGTAATACCCGCGACTTCATACCGATTCGAGGAGTTTCCTTCACGCACATATCCGTCATACCCACTCACCTGTGGAACTAAACTCATCGTTGCTTGAGCCATCAGCGCGATTCCCATCGCAAGCTGCACCCATCTCATTCTTTTCATCGCGTTCCTCCCATATGTTTTGCTATTTCCTTCCTACTGATAGCTTTTCGTCCTCTGCCATTCGTTATGCAAAACCTCCTTCAACGAAAAAAGCCCCTATGCCAATACTGACATAAGGGAGGCTCTGCACTTTCCGTGAAACGGAACTTCTTTTCCATTAGGAGTCCCGAAATTTCGCTTCCTGACGCTTAATGTCTTCCTCCGAATTTCCCAGCGCAGCTTGCGGGCCCTTGAAATGCTTCCGGTAATAAGCCAAATCCATGATTAGAAGCACCAAAAACATGGCTATCAAGGCGTACCCAGCTGTCTGATTGGGTGGAATCACCATCATAATCGAGATGAAAATGATCCAAATCAAGCTCAACACATTAATGGGTTTACTCCAGTTCCCCAGATGCCAGGGACCGTAATGCTTCCGCTGAAAAAGTCCTCGCGATTCCGCCCGAAGCTTGAGGTACAACGGAATCCCGTAGGCGACATAAAGCCCAACGACACTAACCGCCGTAAGAAATGCCAAGGTCGTATACGTCATGTTCGGATTGATGCTTTTCACGATGTAATCGAACAAGGCAAGTGCAAAGGAAAGAATGATAACCAGCCAAATTGCTTTTGCCGGCGTTCTGTACTTGGTCGATATTTCTGCCCACTGGTGGCTCCACGGCATTCCTTTGTCACGTGAAAACGCATACAACATTCGCGAAAAGGAAGTAATGGACGCCAAGCCACAGAACCACATCGCAAAAGTAACCAGCCACAGCACCACCGAACCAAATGTGCCACCTAATGCCTCGCTAATCACATAAATAAATGCATTTTCCGCTTCACTCGCGGCCGCTGCGTTTTTGATGGATAAGGTGACAAATGCAAGCATGATAAATCCAAAAATAAAGGAAAAGGCCACAGACGTATAAATCCCCCAAGCAGCACGAACCCGTGGGTTAATCGTTTCTTCAATCGTATGTGCCGATGCATCATAGCCAGTAAACGTCCACTGCGCTTGTAACAACCCAATTAAAAAAGCAATCGCGTACGGTTTGTCTGAAAAGGTTTGACCGACTTGAAAGAGGTAATCAAGTGGTTGCAAATCATGACGGGAGAAAAAGACGAGGCTTCCGACGAGTATGACGACGACGCCAATATGGTACCAAGCGGAGAAGTCATTCAACCGGGCAACGAGTCGAATTCCAATGTGGTTAAATGTACCGTGCAAAAGGAGTGTGATCCCGAACAGGATTAACGTGGTTGTTTCTGTTGAGGTATAACCAAACGCACTCGCGAGCAGCGGGTCCGCAAACAAAGAGAACGAATAGTCAATGCCAGCGACAATCCCGATTTGGCCGATGAGATTGATCCACGCTGTGTACCAGCCCCATCGTTTGCTACCTAAAATTGCTGCCCAGTGATACAACGCTCCGGCTGTAGGGATCGCAGATGCGAGTTCAGACATCGATGCTGCAATCAGGATGACGAATAACGCTACCAAGGTCCATCCGAAGCCCATCATGCCAGAACCGCCATACAGTAATCCGTGCCCGTACAAGGATACTGCACCTGTCAAAATAGAGATAATCGAAAATGAGATCGCAAAGTTCGAAAAGCCACCCATATCCCTCAGTAATTCCTGCGCATAACCAAACTTGTTCAGGTCTCTCTTGTCCTCGAGCAATTGCTGTTCTTTTTCCTGCTGCATTTCGTTATCCCTCCCTCTCTGCTTGGGAACCGACAAAGCTCTCATGCGCGCTTTCATCAAATTGCCGGACGCTTTCGTTTGCCCGATACCCAATGGCAATCGCAACTCCAATGGTAAACAGCAATAAGACGACACCTAGAGCCAGCATTCTCTCCCTCCTTTCGTCCTAGATGCAATTCCTTGACAAGTTAGCAGGAATAGTACATTTTACGTGCCAATTTGACAGCTATACCACCTCATTTGGCTGGCCGATGCAAAACAAAAGAGCAACTCATGTGAGCTGCTCTTCTTGTTTAACTCGCGCCTTTTTGGGCTTGCAAATAAAACGCTACGTCTTCACTCGGTAACGGTTTGCTGAATAAATAGCCTTGCACTTCTTCACACAGATGCTCTTGCAAAAACGCAAGCTCCTCCTTCGTCTCGACCCCTTCCGCGATCACATGCAGTTGCAAATGATGCGCCATGGATATAATCGTGGACACGATGGCCTGATTGGAAGGCTGTTCGATCATGTCGCGCACAAACGAGCGATCTATTTTCAAACGATTCAACGGAAATTCTTTCAGATAATAGAGAGAACTGTAGCCCGTTCCAAAATCGTCAATCGCAACGTGCACCCCTAATCGCTTCAGTTCCTTCAGTGCCTGTGTGGCGCGTTGGACGTCGATCATGCTGCTTTCTTCCTCGTTCAGGATGATCCCAACGAATCAACGCTTCTACGCCAACGATTGCGCCTGATTTGGCACATACCTGTGGTTGGTAATGCAATAAAAATTCTTGCCTGGCCAAAGCGCGATTCAATTCATTTTGAATATTCATTTTGTCATTCACTGCTTGCTCCAGATTCGGTACATACAGGTGGAAACCGTTCTTCCCTTTGTCTTTGGCTGCATACATCGCCGCATCTGCGTTACGCATCAAGATACTTCTGTCTTGCCCATCCTCTGGATATCGAGAAATCCCGATACTCGTTGTTATGTATAGCTCGTGCCCATGGATAAAAAATGCCTGTTCAATCCTTTGGTTGATTTCATTCGCCATGGAAGATACTTCTTTTTCCGTGACATCAGTAAGAATCACCATGAATTCATCTCCGCCAAGCCTGCTTACCGTTCCTCTTTCACCCACACAATCCTGCAATCGCAAGGAGGCTTCCTGAAGTAACAGGTCACCAAAATCATGCCCCAAGGAATCGTTTACCAGTTTGAAATGGTCGAGATCCAGAAATAACACGTATACTTGCTGATCCGTTTTTTGTGCCTCCATGATCACCTGATCCAGTTGCTGTTCGACAAAACGGCGATTCGGCAAACCAGTCAACGAATCGTGAAAAGCGAGATAATTGATTTTTGCCTCGTATTCTTTCTTATTGGTAATGTCTCTTACAATCACAAATACGCCCGTAATCTGCTGATCGACAAATACGGGGGTATGGGTCATATTCAGATGAAGCTGACGACCCTCGCTCGTGGTCAAGGTGATCTCGTAGTTGCCCGCCTCACCCTGCACAGCATTTGTAAAATGTGTCGATATGAGCTCGGCATCTGTAGAAGTACACATCGCCATTAATTTTTCGAGAGGCAAGCTCTGCTCCTTTGTCAATCGCATCGCCGCAGGATTCATGTCGCTTTGGCTACCATCGATCGAGTAAAAGATCACCCCGTCGTAATTGTGCTCAAATAACGATTTATAGCGTTGATCACTTTCTAGCACGCGCAAGGCCTTCCCTGCGAATTGCTTGTCCACGTATACAGAAGCCAATGTCACGACCAGAATCAACACGATGACAATGCCAATCATGGTAGCAATCAGCGCCGAATCATCATGCGAGATCACTGCGATTGTCATGTGCTCATGAGCGATGAATGTGGTGGCGTACATACCAGTGTAATGCATACCGGTAATGGCTGCCCCCATCAACAGCCCTGCAAAAATTTTACCCCAGAGACCTTTTACAGGGTCCACCGAACGCAATTGAAACGTAAGAATCAACGCTACCATCGAAACCAGGATGGCAACGAAAATGGAGACGGTAAACCATAGCCAATCGTACAGAATAATGGCGTTCATCATCATCGCTGCCATCCCTGTATAATGCATTCCGGCGATACCAGACCCAATGACAACCGATCCTATTACTACCCTCGTTTTGGACATGGACTGCTCGCTCACAATCCATAATGTAATCGCTGATGATAAAACCGCCAAAACAATCGAGAAAAATACAATCAGGTTATCATACTGGACGGCAATCGGTAGATGCAAAGCAAGCATAGCAACAAAATGCATAGCCCAAATACCAAGCCCCATGGAGACGGCTCCAGCACATAACCAAAACACACGTCCCCTGCCTTTTGCATAATGGAGACGTGCGCCTAGATCTACTGCTGTGTATGACGCCATTGCTGAAATAAAATAGGAGAGAAAAACCAGAGTCATACTATAGGATTGGTCAAGACTATTCATTGCATTCTCCTTCAAAAACCTCTACCAATGTCTACTCACAAGGAACGTCCGCACTTTTAGGGAATGTTTAGGCGTGCCTGTGACATTCTCCCATCTTATCCGTTTTATAATTCTCTGGCAAGAAGCCGACGACGTTCCCGTTTTGGAGATACTACAAAGGAATGCTGCTGCAAAGGAGGGAGATTTTCTTGATCCGTATGGGCTATGCCTGCATCAGTGTAAAGACGAAAAACAATCCAAACAAAAAAACGACAGTTGCCCAAGTAAATAAATTAGATCCCCAAGCTCGGTTAAAAAAGCTGCGGCAAGTTATGCAGGCAAACTTTTTCAATTTAATGAATTTGCTTGCTTATAATGTAGAAAATCAAATCTTTGTGTATCGACTTCCTTCTGAATTTGTTCCACTGGCTACTCATCCAGTAGCAGCTGAATGGGATTGGGCAAAAGAATTCGCATGGGACTTCCAAAAGGCAGGGAATTATATCCGCAATCATGGCATTCGTTTGACAGCTCATCCCGGACATTACAGCATATTGAACAGTGACAAGCCTTCTGTGCTGGAATCGACGATTGCCGATTTTTCCTACCATGCAAAAGTGTTTGATTTACTTGGGCTCGACGATAATTCCGTCTTGGTGACGCACGTGGGAGGAGTATACGAAGACAAGGCCTCTTCTCTCGATCGTTTTGCATCCAACTTCGAGCAGCTTCCTGAAAACGTCAAACGTCGTTTAGTCGTGGAAAACGACGACATCTCTTTTACCATGCGCGAGGTATTGGAGCTGTGCGAACGGATCGATGTGCCGATGGTACTTGATATTCACCATCACAACTGCCATTCTGATGGCGAAGATTGGACGGAATACCTTCCACGCATTATTCAAACCTGGGGAGAACGCACACCGAAGATGCACATGTCCTCGCCTAAGTCAGCAAATAACTTTCGCGCTCATGCAGACGATATTGACCCAGACGCGTTCCTTACATTTGTCAGTGCGCTAGCTGATTACAATGTGGACATCATATTGGAATGCAAAAACAAAGATGATGCCTTACTTACTTTAAGGCGCGAGTTAAAGAAAAAAGGAGTCGCAGTTGAAGCCTTTACGAATTGAGTATGGAAAAGGACGCCGCTTAATTAGCTGGCGTCCTTCCTTATGCGCTTTAAAATGAACATCCGCAGCCACGCCCTCGTCTATGACCCCGTCTATGTCCGCAATTGCATCCGGCCGAGGAGCTACTGCCACCCGAAGATGAAGATGATGAGCCCCGACCAAAGGAACTGCTACCGTCATTCCATAATTGGCAACGGTCATGATAATGATGCATTCTCCGTTCATGGTGCTTGTAATGTCTGCGGTACTCCATGTATTTGCGGCGATTTTCACCATGCTCCTCGCATTTGTGGCGGAAGTACTGCATCCGGTCCATATGGAACTGGAATTTGAACAGGTACAGCTCCAGGTCCCTTCCTATGTTCTCATTCGGTCGCGCATTCGGCCTGACATTCGGTCTAATATTTGGTCTAATATTTGGTCTGATATTCGGTCTGATATTCGGTCTGATATTCGGTCTTAGATTTGGCATCATGTTTGGACTTTCATTTGGCCGCACATTTGGTCTTACATTCGGCCTTACATTTGGTCCTACATTTGGCCTCATGTTTGGACTTTCGTTTGGCCTTACGTTCGGTCTGACATTTGGTCTCATGTTTGGACTCTCATTTGGTCGCACGTTTGGTCTAACATTGGGTCTGACATTTGGCCTTACATTCGGTGAAGTGTTAGGCATAGGGTTTGCGGGCATCCGGTTCGGTGGCATTGGCATTGGATTCGACGGTTTGAGGTTTGGTGGCATCGGATTTGGTGGCATCGGATTTGGTGGCATGGGATTCGCTGGCATCCGATTTGGCGGCATTACGTTTGGCACGTTCGGGTTAGCTAGATTGGGAGCAGGCATGATTGGTTTTTGCGGCATTGGGCGAGCAGGAATAGAATGATTCGGATTCATCGGACTTTCCGACTTGGGCTTTTCAGGAGAAGGCATCATAGGTGACGGCATCGATGGAGACGGCAATGGCATCGCTGAAGAAGGCGGTTTCGGCATTTCTTTAGGACGCCTTGGGATTGCGGTAGGCATAGGCGGCATCTTACGTCGCTTTTCCACGGAATTCTACACGTCCTTTCGGATGAAATAACACAGTACATGGTATGACATTTATCCAACTCAAGAGACGACTCTCGCCCAGTTTAAAAAAAAGGACTAAGCCCGTTTTTTGCTCTCTAGGGAAGCCGCCGTGACAAGATCCTCTTGACTGCACGTAGGCATTTGATACAATGATAAAAATAGCTAAAATAATCAGACAGTTGCACATGAACGAAAGTGAGGAAGAACGTATGCCGCGACAAATGCAGGCTTACACGTTTTCATCCAATCACATACATGCTCTCGAGCGAGGGGTTAGGATATGATGTCCTAACCCCTCGCTCTTTTCGTTCTCTGCTCTGCTAAAGGAGGAAATTACAGATGAATCAGCAAGCAAACGTTGTAAAAGTAGATGGGGATCAATTGCGTATCGAAGATGTTGTTTCCATTGCAAGAAGCGTCACCCACATCCAATTGACCGAAGAAGCATTGCATCGTGTTCGTGCTTCACGTGCCATGGTGGAGAGAATGGTATCGCAGCAGGAAGTCGTATACGGAATCACCACTGGCTTCGGAAAATTCTCCGATGTCATGATCCACGACGAGGACGTAAGCAAGCTACAAGAAAATTTGATTATGAGTCATGCTTGCGGGATGGGCGACCCTTATGCTGTTGAAGTTGTCCGTGCGATGATGGCATTGCGCATCAATGCGTTGGCAAAGGGGTATTCTGGAATTCGAGAAGAAACATTGCTTCAGCTTGTAGAACTATGTAATCGTGGGGTTCATCCAATTATTCCTCAACAAGGCTCCCTTGGTGCAAGCGGCGACCTGGCCCCTCTCGCTCATATGGTATTGGTCATGCTCGGCAAAGGTGAAGCGCTCGTCAATGGCAAGCGGCTATCCGGCAAAGAAGCACTGAGTGAAGTGGGTCTTTCCCCTATTCGACTGGAGGCAAAAGAAGGTCTGGCTCTGATTAACGGTACACAAGCGATGACTGCACAGCTTTGCCTCGCCTTGTATGATTCGCGAGTTCTGCTTGAAAGCGCTGAATTGATTGCCGCGATGACGATTGAAGCCCTGCGTGGAATTCCAAAAGCGTTTGATCCCCAGCTCCATCTTGTCCGCCCGCATCCAGGACAGCAGGAATCAGCGAATCGCTTGCTCCAGCACTTATCCGGCAGCAAACGTACAACTGCGCAGGGTGAGCTACGCGTCCAAGATCCATACAGCCTTCGTTGCCTCCCGCAAGTGCACGGTGCAACTCGTGATACGCTGGAGTATGTATGGACTACGGTTACACGCGAATGCAATAGCGTCACCGATAACCCTATTCTTTTTACAGAAACAGGCGACGTCATCTCCGGCGGGAATTTCCATGGTCAGCCAATGGCATTCGCAGCTGATTTTCTTGCCATTGCCATAGCTGAGCTAGCAAATATTTCCGAAAGACGCACAGAACGTCTCGTCAACCCACAGCTAAGTGGTCTACCCGGATTCTTAACCGAAAATGGCGGACTCCATTCTGGATTTATGATCACGCAATATGTAGCCGCTTCCATTGTTTCTGAAAACAAAGTGCTCTGCCATCCCGCGTCGGTCGATTCGATTCCATCATCTGCCAATCAGGAGGACCATGTCAGCATGGGAACGACTTCTGCCCGCAAGCTTCGCACGATCGTATCGAATGTCACCAAGGTGCTTGCCGTTGAATATTTGGCAGCAGCACAAGCTATCGATTTTGGCTCGGGTGATCTCGGGACAGGTACAGCGCGAGCCTATGAGCAGTTGCGCCGGGTGATTCCCCGCCTGCATGAAGACCGCGAAATGCATCCTGATCTCGTAAAGGCAGAAGAGCTGATCCAGCAAGGGACACTCGCGTTAGTGACGGAATAATCGTTCGTGTATAGGAACCATTGTCTTTCTCTGTTATGATGGAGCTAAGGATAAGCATTTAGAGCAAACCACTTGAAGTATGGAGGGCTGTCTCATGAAAGCAGGCAGAGAACTGGACCATCCTGCGTACCTGTTACTGTTTGATGGGGTTTGTCATCTGTGCCACGGTGCTGTGCAGTTTATTTTGAAACGTGATCCGCATGGGCACATTCACTTTGCATCCTTACAGTCAGAGAGAGCACAGGAAATTTTGTCTCATTACAACTATCAGGAAAAAGACATGTCATCGGTGGTCTTTATCGCCAACGGACAGCTATATACAAAATCGGATGCGATCTTGCATGTTGGTCGCAAGCTTCAAGGTGGATGGCCTCTGTTGTCAAACGTAGCTGGGCTCATCCCTAGACCTGTCCGCAATCCGATTTATGATTGGGTCGCGAGAAATCGCTATCGGTGGATGGGCAAAGCTGAACAATGCATGCTTCCTACCCCGCAGATCAGATCCCGCTTTTTGGATTAAAAGAAAAAGGAGAAGCCGTTGTCCTATCGCGGCTCCTCCTTTTTTATTCGCTGTGCCCAATCATTCGCTCTTGAATGACAATCCCTTTTCCTTCAATGCAGTCCGAAGTTTCGGCATAGATGCTGGCCCCATCCCATGAAATTTCAGGATCTCTTTTTCGCTGTAGGTTGCGAGCTGTTCCAAGGAAGTGATCCCATTGTGCTCCAATGCCCTTCTTGCTGGTGCGGAGAGCAGAGAAAGAAATCCCGCGTCCGGTTTGCGTTCTTGCTCACAGATTGGACAAGTCGGACAATCGCTGCTTTTCATGTATGGGTGACCATTCGCGCAAGTTCTTACCGTTTTTTTGGAAGTTGTCATGGCACGTATCCTTTTTATTTCGACGTCGCTTGTGGATGCTCATCGCTCACATAGTTAGCCGCTTTGGCATTTGCCTCTACCTGCGCTGGGCTCTTGCTGCCTGGGATCACAGTCGTAACAGCCGGATGCTTGAGGCACCACGCCAATGCCCACTGCGCCATATCCATACCTTCTGGGACTTCATTCTTCTTGATTTCTTCTACTTGGAGCAGCAGCTTGTTGACATGCTCCTGATCGTGTCGGTGTCGCACATCGTTTCCACCGAATACAGAACCCGGCTTATACTTTCCGCTCAAATAACCACTCGCCAACGGAACGCGAGCCAGCACACCTAGGTCTTGCTGCTGGCAAGAAGCAAAAACACCTTCTTCCGGCTTTTGATCCAGACGATTGTACACCACTTGGATGGCCTTTGCATTCACCGAAGTAGCGGCGGATGTTTGATGCATGTTGTCATTTTTCGCAATCGAGAGGCCAAGATGACGGATCGTTCCTGCCTTCACCTGTTTGTCGAGGTAGGTCCACAAATCATCATTGTCAAAAGCCTCGTCAGGTCCCGAGTGGAATTGGTACAAGTCAATATAGTCGGTCTGCAAGGCTTGCAGCGATTTTTCCAATTGTTGCTGAACTTCAGCTGCTCCGTAATGATTGGTTCGAGAAAATTTGTCGTGAAAATGATGTCCGAATTTCGTCGCCACGATCCAGTCTTCCCGGCGGTTTTTTTTCAAATATCCTCCGATAAGCTGTTCAGACAGATGATCTCCGTAGCATTCCGCTGTATCAATCAAGTTGATGCCGAGATCTTTTGCCTTGTCGAGAATCTGGTCAACAGCTTCTTGCGAGAAATCCATTCCCCACTCCCCGCCAAATTGCCAGGTACCTACACCGATTACGGATACGTTCAGGTCGGTTTTTCCTAATCTGCGGTACTTCATTGCCCGATTCCTCCTCATCATGGATAAACGAGAATCCCCTGAACGAATGTTCGCTCAGGGTGTATACTAAAAAAAATTATATGCTTTTCTCGATGTTCAATAAGCTCACAAAATCTTGCAGATTCCCTTTTCGTTCCTTGCGCATTTTCTTGCGCTCATCCGCAGTTGCCATCAATCTCTCTTCTTCCTCTGTTTCAGGGGCAATAGCTGGCACATCAGTCGGATTCCCTTCCTCATCTAGGGCAACAAAGGTGAGAAAAGATGTCGCGGTCAAAATGCGCTTACCGGTCTGGAGATTTTCCGAGATGACTTTTACGAAAATCTCCATAGACGTTCTGCCTGTTGACGAAACAAAAGCTTCCAAGCAGATGGAATGTCCCATTTTGACGGGAGCAAGAAAATCAATCGAGTCAATCGATGCTGTCACAACAGGGCGACGCGAATGTCGCATCGCAGCGATTGCAGCTACCTCATCTATATAAGCCATCATCGTACCACCAAAAATAGTACCATGGTAATTCGTATCAGATGGCTGAACCAGTGATGCCTGAATTGTACGAGATTCTTGAGTTGTCTTGACGTTCATCGCTGTTGCTCCTTTATCAATCTACTTGATGCATACATCATCATATCACAAGGCATTCAACGTTCCAATTGATAGCTGCTCGCAAGCATGCCTTCTATTCTCTCTGCATCATCTTGCAAAATGTAACGTAACAAAGGGAGATTCCACTCATAGGCTGGGCGATAGCCGTCTAAAGCAAACAGCTTGTCGTCTATATGAGTGGCAAGCTTTCGGCGGGCAGGACTGGCACAGTAAAACTGCTCCAAATAATCCGTACCCCATCTGGAAAAGGAAGACGTTTCGTTGGTAACCGCCGTTAGCAGGATCCCTTCCCCTGTCTCAATCAAATCGATTGGATACAGTTGACAGCTAAATGGCTTGAGAGGCTCAACTTCACGACCAGCCTGCTCGGCATAAGCATGGATCGCACAGCCGTAACGCCCATTGTTTTCTTGATAAAAAAGACAATTGCCATGCCGCATGCGAATGGTTCCTGGAGGTTCATTGCGATCCCAAACCCCATGAAGAAGCCAATGATTGCGTTCAGACTCATCCTGGAGTCCAGCAGAGATAGAGGGGATTTCCCCCTCCATGATTGGAATCTGCCATTCTTCTACGGCGTAAGGTTGTCCACCCTCACAGCACGTCTCACGATGAACCGTCCTGCAATTCCAACAGTCCAAATGAAACAAAGCCTGGAGGGCTGTTACATCAATCAAATATTGTCCCGCTCTCACCAAGGAATGCTTGTTTTTCTTTATATATTTTTCGCAGTGGTACGCCTCTTTATCAGACATGGGATCGGGCGTGCCTACATAACGAAAAGCTCGCTTCGTTTTCATTTTTGCAAAACAATCTCCGCTTCTGTTCCAAAAATACGCAAATGACCTTCCTCATAGCTAGCCAAATCTACTTCATCACCCGGAATTTCCATCAGGATTTCCATTTCTTCGCCCTCTACTGTCGTAAACACGAGCAGGAGATCTTTTTCTTCAAATTCATTGTCAGTCAGCTTGGTTTCGAGGAGCTGAGCTTGAAATTGTGTTACCTCTTCCTCTTCTTCGCTATCGGTATCCCATTGGGTAAAAGTCACGGAAACCTTTTGATTTTTATACTCCGCCAACAGTTGAATCAATTGCTCGTGTTGTTGAATGTCCATCTTGTAATCCCTCCGAAATGGTTCATACTGCCCATCATAACAAAGTAGCTCTTAAAAAGCCAAAAAGAAATACCGCTTCGCTGTGGGAAGCGGCTATTTCTCTTCTGCCTGTTAGCTTACTTTGCTAATGGTCTGGGCTAACGCAAAATCTTTGCCGGTTAAACCTTTTGCCTCGCGGGTGGCTAACGTAAACGTGACCGTTCCCCCTGCCAGATGAATTTCCACATGCTGATTGTCATGCTCAAGCATTTCTGCTACACGGTTGACGAAACTGATCGCAGTGGAAAAGTCACGACAGTGGTACGTGCGTGATAGCGCCATTCGGTCTTCTACCAGCTTCCAGCCAGGTACCTTGCTCAGATACAATTTGACCTGTTCCAAAGACAGCTTGCTCATTTTCGCAATGCCCCCTTTACCCGATGAATGGTTGTTACACCATCATATTCACGAGACGTACAGGTTATCCGCTCCCTATTGCTTCACGGCATAAAAAATCATACGAGGTGATTCATGCGCCACATATTCGTCAAATCGATAATTTCCAAATACTTGAATTTTTTCGAATCCCGCCTCTGTCAGCATCGCAATCATTTGCTGGGCAGAAAACAAGCGAACCTGCTCCATATACTCACGCGGTTCATTCGAAGACTCGTCGGAAATCAGTATCCGCTTTTTCACAAATCCATCCTGAATCCAGCGTTCTTCTTTAATCAACATTCCACTGACTTCCTTCGTAGAGTGCGGCACGAGATTATCCATGACGTACGCTGCATTTAAGAAATCGATGACCACTTCACCTTTTGTTTTGAGTGCTTGTGCCATGTTACGAATAACGTTAGCATTTTCTTCATCTGTGGAGAAATACCCAAAGCTGGTAAACAAATTCACCACGATATCAAATTCTTCGTGAAACGGAATGTCGCGCATGTCACAGCGGGTAAAACTTAGCTGTGGATAGGTGTTTTGTTCCTCAGCCAACTGTAAGAGAACAGGCGACAAATCCACACCAACTACTTCATACCCCCGGCGAGCCAGCGCACGCGAATGACGCCCGCTCCCGCAGCAAAGATCAAGTACGCGTCCTGTGTCCTTTACCGGCAATCTTTCCAACAGATTAGCGATCTCTCCATCTGCTGCCGAATCGTCCCTATGACGATACACAAGCACATAATCTTCGCGAAAGCTGCGTTCAAACCATTCTTCTGCCATGTCTGAGCCCCTTTAATTCCAAGATGTTCTTATTATACCACAGCGGGGTTTATCCGTAGCCGATTTGCATGTGGCAAAGTGTACGAAAGCTTTGTTGAAAAATATAGAAATCACTTTACATACATACTGTATGTATGTAAAATTAACCTCATCCAATCGTGAGGGAGAGATCCGTAATGAAAGTGAACAGTTTTTATCCTGTCATTTTGACAGAACAAGTTGAGGCTAGCTCGAAGTTTTATCGTGAACACTTTGGATTTCATGTTGTTTTCGAAGCAGACTGGTATGTGAGCCTGCAAAATCAGAGCAGCACTCCCGCATTTGAGCTAGCCATCTTGGATCCTTCTCACAACACAATTCCACAAGGATTCCGAAAGCCAGTAGATGGTGGTCTTATCCTTAATTTCGAAGTCGATGATGTTGATGCTGAATACGAGAGACTTATTGTGAAAGCAGGTCTTCCTCTCCATCTCGACATTAGAGACGAGGAGTTCGGTCAACGGCATTTTATTACATCTGATCCGAACGGCATTTTACTCGATATCATAAAAGTTATCCCGCCTTCTGAAGCATTTGCTGAAAGTTATGTTGACCCTGTATAATCTGGCATGAAATAAGTAAGGAGATCATATCGCATGAAGATGTCCAAAGCAGAGCAAAAACAACAAACGATGCAAAAACTGATCGAAGTAGCAAGAGAGATGTTCTCCAGGCAAGGCTACGCGGATGCCGCCATGGAAGACATCGTAAAGCAAGCCGGGGTGACCCGTGGCGCACTGTACCATAACTTTGGAAGCAAAGAAGGATTATTTGAGGCAGTACTGGCTTCTGTCCAACAAGAAATCGGAGAGCGCGTAGAAGCTGAAGCTGCGAAAAGTGAGGATCCTTGGCAACAATTGATCTTGGGTTGCTTGGCCTTTGTCTCCTCGGCCGTCGAACATCGCAACAAGCGGATTTTACTTATCGATGGCCCTTCTGTCATCGGGTGGGAAACGTGGCGCCGGATGGACGAGGAAAACTCCATGCGGCATCTCAGGGAGCAGCTTCAAACGATGCAGGAGCAAGGATACCTTCGTCCCGTTTCCATCGATGCTCTGACGCATTTGCTGTCTGGTGCGATGAACGAAGCCGTGCTCTGGATTTCGGAGACGTCTGATCATGAAAAGTCCCTTGCGGAAATTTCAGCAGCAATGACCCTTCTCTTGGAAGGATATCGCACAAAATAAAAGAAAAGCACCCCTGCTTCCGCCTCTTACCGGCAAAATGCAGGGGTGCTCTGTTATTATAAAGGGTTTTTTATGATGAAAAGCGGGTAGCTCGTCCAAGCCGAATTTTTTCAGCAGCCCGAGCAATAATGCTCTCTACCGAAGATGGGTCATCCACAACATCGTATTCGTTGATATTAACCCGCAAAATCGGACAGGAAGTAAAGGAAGCAATCCAGCTATCATAGCGGCCAAACAAATCCTGCCAGTAATCCACCGGAGTTTGTTGCTCCATCGGACGCCCGCGCTCTTTTACGCGGTCAATAATATCATCGAAGCTTCCCTCTAAATAGATCAAAATATCCGGATGTGGGAAGTAAGGCGTCATGACCATCGCTTCAAAAAGTTCTGTATAAGTGCGGTAATCTTCTTCTGTCATGTTGCCTTGCTCGTACAGCATACGGGCAAAAATCCCGGTATCCTCATAGATGGAGCGATCTTGGACAAAACCGCCGCCATAATCAAACATCCGTTTTTGTTCCTTAAAGCGTTCTGCCAAAAAGAAAATTTGCAAATGGAAACCCCAACGCGATAAATCGTTATAGTAACGGCCCAAATACGGGTTATTGTCAACCTTCTCTACAGATACACGAAATCCTAGCTGATCTGCCAAGGCATGTGTAAAGGTGGATTTTCCTACCCCTACTGTCCCCCCGATCGTAATCACTGCGTTGTTCGGTATCCCGTATTTTTCACGAAGCGTGCTGTTTTGAAACCTAGACATGTACGCAACTCCTTATCCCCATGCTTACTTTTCCTTTGTTCCCTAGCCTTCTTGTGCCATCAACTCTTGAACCCGTGGGGCAATTCGATCCAGTACAACCTTCAAATCTTCTGGTCTATGTACGAAATCCAAATCGTCACAATCGAATTTGATGACAGGCGTATCCGGATGATGCTTTTCAAACGCTTCCATAAACTCGTTATAATCAGCAATCAGGTTCTCCATATAGGTGACATCCATGCTGCGCTCCATTTCGCGATCGCGCATCGCAATTCGCTTCATCACGGTCTCAATCGAAGCTGTCATGTAGATCACCAAATGGGCCTGAGGCAAATCCTCTGTTAGGATATCATAAATTTTGAGGTACTTTGGCAGGTTATCTCCTTGTAACGTCCGTTTGGCAAAAATCGTATTTTTGAAAATATTGTAATCAGAAACAACGGAAATACCTTGATTCAGGAACTGAGAATGAATATCCTGCAACTGCTTGTAACGGTTGCAGAGGAAAAACATCTCGAGTTGAAAGCTCCATTCGGCAATATTTTCATAAAATTTACCCAGGAACGGATTTTCGTAGACGATCTCTTCCAGTAGCTGCAAGTTGCATGCGCGGCTTAGTTCCCGCGATAAAGAGGTTTTCCCAATACCAATAGGTCCCTCAACGGTAATCAATATGGACTTCATGTATGCTTCGATTCCTTTCAAGAAAATGAGAGCACTCCATATTCTAGCACGTATGTAAGCGTTTGTCGAAAACATTCACATCGTGTCGTTTGGTATCATTTGGTACTCATTTTTCTAAAAGAAAAACTGCTCTTCACCAAGAGCAGTCTGGTTCTTACGTAAAATATTCAACGCGTGCCTGCGGAAACAGTCGGGCAATTTCACTTTCCAAATGGGCCTGCAACGCCTTTGCTTGGATGTCGGGATAGACATACTTCCCTTTCCCGTATTTCCCCCATTTGTACTTGCGCTCTTCTTCCTTCATCTCCAACTTCGTTTTCGGATAGCGCTGGAGGATCAAGCTTTTAGCGATCTTGGTAAAACGGTGTTGGATCAGCTCGAACGTCAAATCCTCCATCGCTTCGGGAACCAACTGCGAACGCAATCTTTCCAGCAAATCGGTATACCCCGCTTCCCATCCGTCAAACCAATATAACGGCGCTAAAATAAAGCCGAGCGGATAACCGGCCTTGGCTACCTTCCCTGCGGCCTCCAGTCGCTGATGAAAGCTCGAGGTGCCTGGCTCAAAATTTTTGATGACATAGTCGGCATTCATGCTGAAGCGAAATCGGGTATGCTTGTTGTGCTTGGCATCCAGCAAGGAATCCACGTGATGAAACTTGGTCACGAACCGCAACCGCCCAAACTCCTGTTGGCCCATAAACTCAATCGCTCGTTTCAGATTGCCCGTAAGATGCTCAATGCTAACAGGGTCAGATGTACAGGCTGCCTCAAAACGAGTAATCTCACCCGGACGTTCTTGGATATACTTCTCGGCCTGAGCAAGAATCTCATCTGTATTGACATACACCCGAACATACGGCTTTGTCCCGATATTTGTGTTCAAATAGCAATAGTGACAGTGGGCAGCACATCCCGTTGCCAGTGGAATGGCATATTCTGCGGAAGGCTTGGAGGTCTCGAACTTCAATGTTTTGCGTACACCAATGACCAAAGTCCGCTTCGCATTGCGATATTTCTCCACTTCTGTTTCTCCAGGGATCCCACGGACCTGATTATGACTGGTAGTCATCTGTATTGGAATCCCTTCCGTTTGAAAACGGCGATAGAGCTCTTGACCAAGTGGATAATTCAGTGCATTTGGCTCGACGAAAATATAATCCGGAACAAACAGCTTGCTGCCTTTCTGCTCCGTCTTTTCAGGTCTTTCCAATAGGGTCGTTCCCATAGCCATCATCCCCCCTTCACCTAGTATGCCCGTGCCATTTGACTGGACGTAAGGGGAAGTATGGCTGTACCTTATTTCAGGGTGTTCTTAAAATCATGTAGTAGCGCCTTTGCTTGCTCCTGTTGAGCTAGCGGTACTTGCAGTGTATAGACATGTCCTGCTTTTTTGGTCTGTCTGGACAAAAGCCTGACTCTAATTCCTTTCATTTCTAAATAACGCCTACATTCCTGAGCAATCCGCGGGAGGCCATACGATTCATGAATCGTAACCCATTTGATCCACATGCACCTGCACCCCATCCTTACACACTTCTTTCTTTTACAGTAAGCAGTGGACAGGCGATTGGTTCAAAAAAAAAACAGCTTGGCTGACAATTTATGAAAACCGTTTTGGCACCTGCGCCGTCTAATGCTAGAGGAGGGGGAAAAAGTGAATCTGGAACAGCTCGTTTCGCGTGCAAAAGATGGGGATGATGATGCCTTTTTTCAACTCGTCATCCTTCATAAAGAACAATTATATAAAGTCGCCTACGCCTTTCTTCGTAACGAGACAGATGCATTGGAAGCCATTCAGGAAGCGACGTGCCGTTCCTATCTCAAGCTGGCACGATTGAAACAGCCTGCGTATTTTCGTACATGGCTGACTCGCATCCTTATTCATATTTGTCTGGATGAGCAAAAGCGCCGAAAACGGATCATCTTGGATCTCATGGAGGATGACATCGAAAGTCGTGAAAGTATTCCTTTAGACGACCAAAATGTCGAGCGTATTCAAATCGAAGAGGCTCTCGCTCGTCTCAGTCCGAATTATCGCCACATCATTATGTTGAAATATTTTGAAGATCGGACGATACGCGATATTGCAGAGGTACTCGGTCATCCGGAAGGCACCATCAAGACATGGCTGCACAAGGCTCTAGGAGCACTTCGAAAAGATCTCGGAAAAGGCTGGTGAGTTCCATGCGTGAAAATGAAAAAAAGAATGCGAGTCCATTCATGGTTCCCGCTGAGATTGATCAATACATTCGAAGAGGGATGGAACAAGCAAAAGAGCGGCGTCAAAATCGGAACCGCAATCGGTGGATACGCGTTGGTTCTAGTCTGGTAGCTTGTTTATTCATTTTCGTGTTTATTTATTCCGTTCGCCTTTCACCCGCTGTTGCCGCTTATGTCAGCTCGATTCCAGGAATGGAGAAGATCGTTGAATTTCTTCGGGATGATAAAGGCTTAAAATTGGCCGCGGAACACAACCTCGTTCAAAATATTGGCGCCAGTGCTTCAGTAGAAGATGTGACGTTTACCATCGATCAAGTTTTGGCCGACGAAAAACGGATGGTCCTCTTCTATACACTAAAGCATCCTTTTATCGATAAAAAAGTAACCTTGCACGAGATCGAGTTTTTAGACCAAACAGGAAAGGAATGGGAGTATGGTGTTTCTTGGTCAAGCATGGGCAGCGAAGACCCTGTGATCCGAAACCGCATTGATATTATCATCAACGAAGCAACCGTAATACCGAATGCAATGACAGCAAAAGTAACGCTGGAAATCGATCATATCAAACAAGAGACTCCTCTATCGATTGACTTTGCGGTCGACAAAAGCAAGTACAAGACTCATGAGAAAAAAGTGTATCCGGTGATGAAGGAAGTAACAGTTGACGGACAACGGTTTACGATTGAACAAATTGCAGTATTTCCTACACAGACAGAAGTGAGTATCCGATTTGACCCAGCCAATAAAAAACATGTCTTTGACTTCGATAAGCTAAGACTTGAGGATGAAAAAGGGCAAACGTTTGCTTTTTGGGGGAATGGCGTTCCTGTTCGTGACAACGGCGAAAACGGAAGGATATACCATCTAGAGAGCATTTATTTTGTGGAACCCGAAAAGCTCTACCTGAAAACAGATGGCATCCGTGCTTTGGACAAAGATCAATTGCAAATCGTGATTGATGCGAAGACAAAAACACTCACAAAAGTCCCGAATGATCGCCTGAAACTAACAGCGCTGCGTCAAGTCGATGATGTGGTGGGTATGGACTTCTCTTTGAAGGTACCGCCACAAGATAATCACTCTCATATCTCTCTTGGGTATGACATAACAGACGACCTGGGAAATGAATATGAATATGTGCAAGGGAGCTCTTCATCGGCAACGAAGGACGAATCCATTCAAAACTACTCCATACTGTTCAAACGAAAAACAAACAAAGGCGCGCCAGCTTACTATTCTTTTCCTTTGAACAGCTATCCGGAGCGGCTTCAAGGTACGTTCTCAGTAGAAATCAAATAAAAAATGCCCCATCAGTGATTGCTTGTACGGCATCGCTGTGGGGCATTCTTAATTTGATAACCTTAGTCTACAACCGCCCAGTGATTGGTCGGCCCATGCCCGCCACCCAATTGCGGTGCTGTCTTAATTGCTTCGAAGATAAAGCGATTTGCTTTTTCAACCGCAGTGATGAGCGGTGTATTTTTTGCTAACTCTGCTGTAAGAGCCGCTGAGAACGTACAACCTGTGCCGTGTGTATGTCGTGTATGGATACGCTCATGGGACAATTCATGGAATGCCGTTCCGTCGAACAAAATGTCCACGACAACGTCCCCTTGCATATGTCCACCCTTCATTAGGACATTGCGGGCGCCTAACGCATGTATTGCTTTTGCCCCTTCGCGCATCTCGTCTGTCGTCTCGATTCTCATGCCAGTCAAGCATTCTGCTTCCGGCAAGTTAGGTGTGACAACTTCTGCGAGAGGCAACAACTCTATTTTCAATGCAACGATTGCCTCATCCAGCAGCAGTTTTGACCCTCCCTTGGCAATCATCACCGGGTCTACCACCAGCTTTTTCAGGCCAAATGCTTTGACCTCTTCCGCAACAGCACGAATGATCTCAGCGTTAAACAGCATTCCCGTTTTCGCCGCATCAGCGCCTAGATCACGTAGCACCTCATGCATTTGCTGTGCAACTGCCTCTGTCGGCAACGGATAAACGCCTGCTACGCCCAATGTATTTTGTGCAGTGATTGCTGTGATCGCACTCATTCCGTACACACCGAGTTGATGAAAGGTTTTCAGATCTGCCTGAATCCCAGCTCCCCCACCGCTATCTGAACCCGCTATCGTCAATGCTTTCGCAATCGTGCTCATGATATTCCCTCCTGCTTTCCACCTTTTCTCACCTGAGTATACCATCCGCTCGTCCCATTCGGTATACTAAAGGAATGTTTGCCAGCAGTCATGCAAGGAGGCATCTGCATGTCCTATCGGATCTTTTATTGGTTGACCTTTTTGATTCCAACCATCATCATCGGGGGTTTTGAATTCATCCGTCACGACTTTCTGCTGCCCTATATGTCTATGGAAGCCGGGAATGTCTACATTACCCTCTTGACGCTCTTTCTCTCTTTTTTATTCGCTACCTGGATGTTTCACACGCTTAAACAAATGAATGCACGAATTGTCGAGGAACAAGCTCGTCGCGCTGTTTATGAAGAACGTGAACGCCTTGCCCGCGAATTACACGACGGGATTGCGCAGTCTCTGTTCTTCCTCAACGTAAAGCTGAAGCAGGGACACTTGGACGATGCACGGGTCGCTGTTTCTGCCATCGACAATCATGTACGCCAAGCCATTTTTAACTTGCGCTCATTGCCAGAAGAAGGCAGTCTGGATCAACGCCTTGAGAAATGGCTGGCGCAATGGAGCGCTTTATCTGGAATCGACGTTGTCAGCGAATTGCATGTCAAAGATGGCTTTTTTACTCCCACCTCAGAAGTACAACTGTTCGGGATTATCCAAGAAGCTTTTGCCAATATTCGCAAGCATTCTCAGGCCAAGCATTCGTGGATTCACCTCACGACGGATGAAACAACTGGCTGGGTTCTCGCCGTTGAGGACGATGGCATTGGGATTTCCAACCCTTCTCCCGATACGAAAAAATACGGTTTGTCCATGATGCGCGAGCGAGCACGCCAGTTGAACGCATCCATCGACATTCAATTACGACCGGCAGGCGGTACGATCATCCGCTTATCTTCTTATTCAGGAGGAAAAACCCTATGAACGCTTACCGTGTATTGATCGCCGACGACCACCCGATGGCTCGTATGGCCATTCGCAGCCTGCTTGATCCCGATCCCTCTTTTGAAGTCATCGGAGAAGCGCAAAATGGCGAGGAAGCTTTTCTCTTATGCGGACAAATACAACCGGACCTTGTGCTCATGGACATCAACATGCCGAAATGGAGCGGTCTCGAAGCGACCCGCGAGGTCAAAAAAGCATACCCGCACATCAAGGTCGTCATTCTCAGCGTCTCCGATGACGTTGCTGACCTGATCACGGCCATTCAGTTCGGCGCCCAAGGGTACTTGCTGAAAAATTTAGAGCCTGACGACTGGATTAACTACTTGCATGCCTTGCTCGGCGAGGACAGTGAATTGAGTCGCGAAATGGCAACCCGGCTCATGTACCGCTTCCGTCAAGAAGAGGCTACAGATGAAATGGTACCAGATGTTCTGACCCCGCGAGAGCGAGAGATTGTCATGTATGTGGGAGCCGGAAAAACGAATCGGGAAATAAGCGAAGCGCTGATCATCGCAGAAAACACGGTGAAAAACCACCTAAAAAACATTCTTGAAAAGCTGCAATTGGCTAATCGCGTACAGCTCGCTGCTTATGCCGTTCGCCATCATTTGGTCATCAAATAAAAAACATTGCTTTCTGCTCGATCAACTGTCATCCTTAGTAAGATACGTTTTCCACAGACATAAGAAATGCAGGTGATCCGCATGATCGAAATCAAAACCTCCAAACTAAGCAATGGAGAATTAAATAGAGGCGTATTTGCAACGCAAGATATCCGAAAAGGCGACCTGATTCATGAAGCGCCCGTGCTGCCCTATTTGAACGAAGAGCATGAGCATATCGAGAAAACCTTACTCGCGGATTATGCATTTGAGTACGGTGCCAATCACACAGCCTTCTTGTTAGGGTATGGCATGCTATTTAATCACTCCTACACACCAAATGCCACGTATGAGATTAACTTCGACAACCACACGTTTGACTTTTATGCGTATACGGACATTCAAGCGGGTGAAGAAATCTTAATCAATTACAATGGTGATGAGGATTCCGATGATCCTCTCTGGTTTTATGAAGACCAACAGAAAGAAACAGATGATACCAAGTAAGAATATGCTTTCATAAGAATGAAAACCCGGAAACAGACACTTGAAAAAGTGCCCGTCCTCCGGGTTATTTTGTGCAACTCTATCCCTCCTCAGCTATTTGGGCGGGCTTTCGCTTTAAGATGGATAAATCGTTTTCTCGAAAAAAGACAGCCTCAGGCCGGGCTTCACTTCTTTTTGATCCGTCAAGGTAAATCCATGTCTTTCATACAATCGAACAGCCGGTTCATTTAAGGAACCAGTCGCAACGACGATCTTGCTATAGCCATGCTCGTGGACTGAGGCAAGCAATTGACTCGCGATTCCCTTGCGAAAATGAACAGGATCCACAATCATTCGATGAATATCCAACGTTTCTCCCTCGATCAAAAAAGAAACCGCCCCTGCCAGCTCGCCTTCCTCTATGTAACCATAAAACGTTTCTCCACATGTCCTCAGTTGTTCTACTGATTCTCGCAGGGGTGGAATATCTTCCGTTCCAATTAATTCTGCCTCTACACGATACGCTCTTTGCTGCATGTTCCAAAGTTTTTGTACCGTTTGTTCATCCTGTAAATCTAGTCGCACGATCATTTCGTTTCCCCCGCTTTTAACTGTCTGGTGCTGCTTCAAAGCTATAGTACACATAAGGATCTTTCGGTGCGGAAACGGCTTCTACCTGAGATGCTTTGAGAACAAGCATGTCGTATCCGTCTACCTGACGCAGCTCGAGCTTTCCGCGAACTTTTACCCAGCTATCTTTTGCCCATTTATTCGCGTCCTCCTTTTCCACCAGAACGCCATAAACACTGGAATCTGCTGTACAGCAGGTGACGGAAAAACGCGCTACGACAAACTGCTGCTTCGTAAAATCAGACTGCCGATAAACAAATCCCATCGTCTCAAGCTCTTTTCCAGCAAATTCTTTTGCATATAGCTCCATCGTGGTAAGTCCGTCTAGGAACACTTTGTCATTCAGTTCAATCACTGGCTGTTTATGTAAAAAGACGGCGATATCCGCGTAAAAGTCACCAAATCCCCCGTTCGAGAATCGCTGCCGCAATTGTTCGTCGTTTGTCGCTTGTACCGGGGGTGTTGCTACTTGATTGTTAGCCTCTGGCTGTGATTCTACTCTTGGCTCGGCATCTTCCTTTACCTCTGCTGTCTGCTTCACATTCTCTGTTGCACTCGCATTCGCGTTCGCCGTAACATCCGCCAGCTTTCGTACATCATTGCTGAGAAGCGTGATTCCCCGCTTCTCCGCTACATCACTGCCAAGAATTTTATCCGGCATGACAAATCCCATCACAATGGGGAGCACAAACAAGCCATAAACCAAAAGGGAGCCGATGGATGTACGCGGAACTTTGTGCTGCTCCTCACAATCGCAATCGTAAACACTACTGCCTACAAAAATTTGCCGTATGCTGACAACTGTCAACAGGGCCAGGATGACGAGCGTGACATAGCTGAACATGTGTAATCGCGGTGCGAGATAGTGGCTGAGCGTTTCCGACAGGATCAAATAGGCCAACAACGCTGTAATGCCCGCCAATATCAAACTGCGCATGACATGATGACGCTTCAATTTGTTCTGATCCATATTTTCCTCCTTACATCGGTATAAGCATGGTGACGCAAATTACCAAAAGCGTAATAGCTACGACCAGCTTGACAACAAAACCAAAGCGAAACGTTCCAAATAGCATCAACGTCGTTTTTAAATCGAGCATGGGACCGAAAACCAGAAATGCAAGCAACGAGCTGCTTGAGAACGTATTAGCAAAGGAAGCAGCGATAAACGCATCTGCCTCTGAACAAAGCGAAAACAAATACGCCATCCCCATCATGACCAAATTAGAGGTAAGTGGTGTTTGACCGATGTCCATGAGCGTATCCCGGCTGATGTACACCTGTAGAAGCGCGCTGATAAACGCACCAAACAACAAATATTTTCCCATATCAAAAAATTCGTCCACCGCGTGGGCAAATGTCGAGGAAAGCTTTCCACCCGTCGCTTTTACATGGTCGGCTTCATGACGGATTTGCGATTCCATGCCGAGCCGTATCGGATTCTTTTTGACAAACAGGAAGACAAGCATGCCCACAATGAGGGCAACAGTAAATCCCGCAATGCCCCGGTAGAGAGCCATTTCCGGCTTACGGGCGAATGCGACATAGGTCGATGACAAAACAACGGGATTCACAATCGGTCCCGCCAATAAGAAAACAATCCCGACTGACAGCGGCATCCCTTTTTGGATCAAGCGACGAACCACAGGGATAATGGCACATTCACATACAGGGAATAAAAACCCCAGTAACCCGGCAAACGGCAGGGCCACGAGAGGATGCTTCGGTGTCCAGCGCCTCACCTGCTCTTCTGTCACAAACGTCTGGATAAATGCAGAAAAGAATACACCCAAGAGGACAAACGGAATTGCTTCCAACCAAATACTAAGGAAAAAGGTTTTCACATCAAGCCACAAAGGGGACCACTCTATGCTCCAACCGGAAAACAAACTGCTGTCTCTGCCCATTGTTAACCAAACGACACTTAGTCCAAGCAGGAGCGCCCCGATTATTTCAAACAGGAATTGGCGAATCTTCAGAATCAAGTGGGAGTTCTCTCCTCTCCATTTGTAAATAGGTATCATTCTTATTTATATAAAGACATCAATATTTCCTTCTTGTCCTTTTATTTTTTTACAAGATGAACAGGTTGTACAGCCTTCCCTTCCCCCTGTATCCGTCTTATAATGGTGAAAAATGGTACGGTTCGGGGTGAATGAAGTGAGCGAAGACATTCAGCGCATTCCCACTGATCTAGAGGTTTGTGAAGTACAGACGATTGATGAAGAAAAAGTAAACAGGCTTCGGCCCAGAATGATGGAGACGGAAGGTGTCGCCCCTCTCTTCAAGGCTCTCGCAGACGATACACGAGCAAAAATCATTTACGCGCTGGCACTTGAAGGAGAGCTATGCGTTTGTGATGTCGCAGCAACCATTAATAGCTCGATCCCCAATACCTCTCACCATCTGCGTTTGCTAAAAAATATGGGTCTCGCCCGGTACCGCAAAAACGGCAAGCTCGTCTATTACTCGCTCGATGATGATCATGTCCGTCATTTAATCATGTGTGGTATTGAGCATGCTGCCGAATTGAAGCAATCAAAACCGTAAATCCACTGGCTACATACAGGTCCGTCACTATGAGTGGCGGCCTTTTTTTGCTGATGCTCAAAAAACATTCAAACAATTACTTGAATATAATAATGAATATGGTATGATTTAGTTAATTCTTACCGAAAGAAGGCCCGGATCATGAACGACTATGATGTCATCGTAATTGGCGGAGGGCAGGCAGGACTTGCTCTCGGATATGCACTCAAGCTTAAGAATCGCCGTTTTGTCATCTTGGAGCAAAACAAACGGATCGGTGATAGTTGGCGGCAGCGGTACGATTCACTCGTGCTTTTTACGCCACGAAAATTTAATCATCTACCTGGTCTCGCTTTCCCAGGAAAGCCGCATAACCTCCCAAACAAAGACGATGCCGCAGACTATCTGGAAATGTACGCGAAACATTTCGAATTGCCAGTCATGCTAGGAACAACCGTTTTGGAACTAAGCCATGCCGGATCTAGATTTCAGGTTCGGACACCAGACAGCTTGCTCTTCGCGAACCAGGTAGTGATTGCTACGGGACCCTTCCATACACCCTATATCCCGGCTATCGCAAACAGCTTAGACCCGACCATTCGTCAATGGCACACCGCGCAGTACAAAAATGAAAGCCAGCTCATTGACGGTCCTGTCCTCGTCGTGGGCAGTGGCAACTCTGGCGCACAAATTGCAGTAGAGCTTGCCGCTCATCGACCCGTTGTTTTTTCACAAGGAGAATCACGTTCTTACTTGCCGCTATTCATTTTTGGAAAACCTATATTTGATTACATGAAGGCATTCGGTTTACTTGATGTCCCCCGCTCCACCTGGCTTGGACAAAAATGGAGTCAATCACCTGATCCGATATTCGGTTACAAAAAGCAGGTCCAAGAACTGTCCAGAATCGGAGCATTGCGATTGGTTTCCCGAGCAGTACAGGTGAACGGAAATACCGCTACTTTTGCAGATGGAACACAAGCAACGTTCAACAACATCTTGTGGGCTACCGGTTTTCGACCGAACTACGATTGGCTAAATGTTCCCAATGTGCTCGATTCCCATGGCCGACCGATTCATCATCGAGGAATAACAAAAGTTCCTGGGCTATCCTTTCTCGGGCTGCCCTGGCAGCATACGCGAGGATCAGCGCTAATGGGCGGTGTAGGGAATGACGCGCTTTATTTAGCAGAGCATCTATAAATCATTCGTTTTATAAGGAGGACACAATCATGGGCTTTCATCATCACGATCATGGAGATGGTCACGATCACCATCACCATGGAAAAGGAGCCAGTAAACGAGCTCTTCTCATTTCTTTCCTGATCATTGCTGTATTTTTGGTTGTAGAAACCATCGGGGGCTTCCTCACCAATAGTTTGGCGTTGCTCTCTGATGCTGGGCATATGTTAAGCGATGCATTGGCGCTTCTGTTGAGCTTAATCGCTGTTCATTTCGCTGCACGACCACCTTCTGCCAAGAGAACCTTCGGGCTGAAACGTTTTGAAATCTTAGCTGCACTGACCAATGGTGTAACACTCGTGCTGATTTCCTTGTTCATTTTCTGGGAAGGGTTCCAACGCATGTGGAATCCGCCTGAGGTTGCCAGCGGCTCCATGATCATCATCGCCACAGTTGGACTCTTGGCAAATATTGCTGCAGCCATTGTACTCATGCGTGGCGATACCAAGAACAACGTGAATGTACGTAGTGCATATCTCCATGTTCTTGGTGATCTTCTCGGTTCTGTCGGTGCAATCATTGGTGGTATCCTGATGTGGGCTTTTGGCTGGTACATTGCCGACCCGATCATCAGTATCGTCGTGGCTGTCCTGATCATGCTGAGCGCATGGCGCGTAACGAAAGAATCCGTCAATATTTTGCTGGAAGGCGCTCCTTCTCGGCTGGATACAACAAAAGTAGAAGAACGACTTAGTCAGCTACCTGGAGTTATCAAAGTGCATGACCTCCATATTTGGACGGTTACTTCCGGATTCGATTCCCTGACATGCCATCTGGTTGTTGAGGACGACTTACCTAGCTACCCTGTGTTAAATGATGCACTGGCCCTTTTGGAAAAAGAATTCGGCATTACACACGCTACCATCCAGATTGAGAACTCGTCTACTACACACGGTGGCTTACATTGCCAGGCAACAGCCGATTCTCACGATCACGATCATGATCACAACCACGACCATGCGCATGATCATCAACAACATAGCCATTCCTAACAAAAAAACCATCTCCCGACATTTTCGAGAGATGGTTTTTCTTGTGATTAATCTTCCATGGTAGACAGGTCACCCGTCGGTAGACCTAATTCCCATGCTTTCAAGACACGGCGCATGATTTTTCCGGATCGCGTTTTTGGCAACTTGTCGCGGAATTCGATTTCACGAGGAGCAGCATGTGCAGCCAGTCCTTCTTTCACAAACTTGCGAATTTCATCCATCAACGCTTCACTTGGCTCATAGCCAGCTCGCAGCGAGATGAACGCTTTGATAATTTCACCACGAACCGGATCTGGTTTGCCGATGACACCCGCTTCCGCTACTGCTGGATGCTCCACGAGCTTGCTCTCCACTTCAAACGGACCGACACGCTCACCAGAAGTATTGATCACATCATCAATACGGCCTTGGAACCAGAAGTAGCCTTCTTCATCCTTGTAAGCAGAATCCCCGGACACGTACCAGCCTGGGATGCTGAAGTATTCTTCGTACTTCGCTGGGTTGTTCCAGATTTGTCTCATCATGGCTGGCCAACCTGTACGGATTGCCAGATTCCCCATTCGATTCGGCGGCAACTCATTTCCACGGTCGTCAATAATCGCTGCATAAATACCTGGGAACGGCTTACCCATGGATCCAGGCTTGATCGCCATACAGCGATAGTTAGAAATCAGCTGAGCACCTGTTTCCGTCATCCACCAATTGTCGTGAATGCGTTGATTGAACACGCGCATACCCCAGTGAACGACTTCAGGATTGAGTGGTTCGCCAACGCTCAGGACGTGACGCAGACTGGATAAGTCAAATTGTTTGACGAGTTCATCCCCTGCACCCATGAACATGCGGAACGTAGTCGGAGCACTGAACCATATCGATACTTTGTTTTTCTCAATGACTTTATACCAGTCTTCGGGAGTGAAACGTCCGCCACGTACGACAATCGTTGCTCCATTCAACCAAGGTGAAAAAATGCCGTAAGAAGTACCCGTTACCCAGCCTGGGTCTGCTGTGCACCAATAAATATCATCCTCTTGCAAGTCGAGAATCCATTTCCCAGTTTGGTAGTGCTGGATCATGGCATTGTGGACATGCAGAACACCCTTTGGCTTGCCCGTTGAGCCTGAGGTGTAATGGAGGATCATGCCATCCTCACGATCAACCCATTCGATTTCCAGCTCGGTGGAGGCTTCTTCCATCGCTTTTTCAAAACGGATGTGACCTTCTTTTAGCTCCTCTTCTGCACCTACAACAATCACGTGTTTTAATGCAGGCAGGTCACTTACCGGAATGCGTGGCAAGAGTGCAGGTGTCGTAACGATCGCAACGGCTTCGCTATTTTCCAAGCGATCACGCACAGCCGCTTCCATGAACGCTTCGAACAGCGGTCCTACGATTGCGCCAATCTTAATCGTGCCTAAAACGCTTACATAAAGCTCCGGTGAACGCGGCATAAAGACGAATACGCGGTCCCCTTTCACAATGCCCAAATTCCGCAAAACATTTCCGAATTTATTGGATAATTCACTTAATTGCGCGAAAGTATAAGTCTCGTCTCTCGTCGCATTGCTGTACATCAAAGCGATTTTGTCTTTCCGATCAGTAGCGAGATGTCGATCAATGGCTTCGTACACCATGTTCACTTTCCCGGTCTCAGACCAAGAGAATTGCTTCTCCACATCCGCCCAATCAAAATTCGCATATGCTTCATCATAATTTTCCAGATTATAAGAGCCTTCCGTTGCTGGAATTTTCTCGACGTTCATGTCTTCACTCTCCCACTCTACATATCGTTTTTCTCACTACGCAACATTCATAATATTTCTACATTTTTTGCGTAATTCCTCCTGCCAGAACCTACTTATTCGATCGCGAACTTTTTCTTGTATAATGACGGTACTCTTACTACGAAGGAGATGGCCGACCATGATGATCTGGTTTATTTTACTTGGCGCTATCGCCTTGTTGCTTTTTCGAGCCTATCGCAATACATTTGATGTTCAAATAAAAGAAGTAGCGATACCCTTGCAAAAATCCCGGCACCTTCAACAACCGCATGAGTTTGAGCCGGTTTCGATCTTACATTTGTCTGATTTGCACATGGAAAACTTATCTGTACTGCCCCAGAGTATTGTCGATGACTTTTCGCAGCGTCAGGTAGACCTGATTGCGATTACCGGCGACTTGCTCGACCGCGAAAAAAACATTCCGAAGGCAGTTGCTTTTGTGCAGTGTCTCCAGCAATTACAGCCAGCACTCGGAACTTATGTGGTTTTTGGCAATCACGACTACGTTCTTACCCCTTTCAAGCTCGCACAGTTGAAATCAGAGTTAGAGCGTGTTGGCTGCCGTGTTCTTATCAACGAAAATGAAACCATCTATCACAAGGGGCAACCCCTGCACATTATAGGTGTGGATGATTTCAGCACGCGCCATAGCAACCTGGCCAAGTCTTTCTACGGTGTACCCGAGACAGGAGCAAGGCTCGTCTTAACTCATGATCCTAATATAGTTTTGCACATGAAAGAGTATGCTTACGATTATTTGTTGTCAGGGCATTTTCACGGTGGACAGATCCATTGGCCTCGCCCCTTTCATCTCGCAACGATGGGGAAGCTGCCTAAGCTGAATATCGTTAAAGGTCTGCACGAGATGGATGGTCGACCCTTTTACATCAGTGAGGGCCTGGGGCAAACAGGGGTAAACATCCGTCTGCGTTCCCGTCCCGAGATAACCTTGCATGTTCTGGGCAGTGATGCTCCATTCAACGAGATGGCCGCTCCAGCTTTGGCTCTACAAGAAACAGCTGCCACGCTCGCTCTCGACTAAGGTATAATAGCCTTACTTTCGTGTCGAGATGGGGGTCACCTTGTGGAAAAATGGAAGAGAGATGTCGAGCACATCCGACAAGCGACAAATTTACCTATCGAATATGTACAAGTCTCACAAACAGATGCAGCACTAGCCCAGCAGGATTGGGTACAAAAAGGCTGGGAGCAAGTTGCCATCCATTCGAGCAACGGTGTAATGACATTGATCCTTGTCGAAACGGCATCTTGGCATACTTCAGCCCGAGCGTTGTTGGATCTGATTTTTCCTCATGTGGATGATCCAACAACGCTTCCCCTCCCAAAACAGATATCCCATTGGCTTTCGGGCATTGTCTCCGGCTCCCCTGTAGCGATCCCTTCTCAGCTGGAAGCGAAATGGCCGTGGAAAGAAGCCCGCGTCTCCTTTTTATTAGAGCGATGCAGACCAGATCGCAAGGGAGAATGGGATTCTTTGCAGCCCTTGTTGCATGATTTTTTTGAAGGAGTACCCGATTTCATTCCGTTGACGCAAACACATGCTCTTCTCATCGTCCCTGTCTCCATGCTCGATCATCAAAAAACAGCTTCAGAGCTTTTGGAGTGGGCATCTGGCTTACATGATCTGATTTCGATGGAATGGATGGAACCCGTTCGCCTTGTTGTCGGATCGCCAATGACGAGTCCACTTGCATTGGGCGACACTCTTTTACGACAAGTATCACTTGCCCATGCCCTTCAATCCTATCGTCCGCAAATGATGGTTGCTGGGGACTGGTCGTATCCGTTAGAACGATGGGCAGCTTCTCTCCCCAAAGAAATAGCAGCCGCAATCGCCAACGAGCTAGCTGCTGTCATAACCGTTCCGCACATGACAGATGAACAACTGGAAACATTAGATACGTTGTTCGCCAGACAATTGAATGTAAGCGATACAGCACGGCAGCTTTTCCTTCACCGGAATACACTGTTGTATCGATTGGACAAGCTGACGGAACAAACCGGTTTAGACCCGCGATTGTTTCCTGATGCCGTCATGCTGCAGCTATACCTTCTCTTTCGTCAAAATTAACGAAACATTTTGTATATACTGTCCATATCCTTCTTGCTAGTGAATTGGTACCCTACCCTTACAGTCATCCAAGATTTTGCTCTCTTCACAAACCCGAGGAGGTGCCTTTTTCATGGCAAAGGTAAGTCTTTCCCACATTTATAAACGATATGGAAACAACGTAACGGCAGTTGACGATTTTCACTTGGAAATTCAAGATCGCGAATTCCTCGTTCTAGTCGGACCATCTGGTTGTGGAAAATCTACCACGCTGCGCATGATTGCAGGTCTGGAAGAAATTTCGGAAGGTGATCTATACATAGGCGATCGTCGAGTCAACGATGTGGCTCCCAAAGATCGCGACATCGCCATGGTTTTTCAAAGCTATGCACTCTATCCGCATATGAATGTATACGAAAATATGGCTTTCGGCCTGAAATTGCGCAAATTCTCCAAATCCGATATTGATAAGCGAATTCAAGATGCAGCTCGAATCCTCGATATTTCCCATTTACTAGACCGCAAGCCAAAAGCGCTGTCCGGGGGACAAAGACAGCGTGTCGCATTGGGTCGTGCGATCGTGCGTGAGCCGCAAGTATTTTTGATGGATGAACCGTTGTCCAACCTCGATGCGAAGCTGCGTGTACAAATGCGCACGGAAATTTTGAAACTGCATCAACGCTTGAATACCACGATTATTTATGTGACACACGATCAGACGGAAGCCATGACCATGGGAGACCGGATCGTCGTCATGAAGGACGGCCTTATCCAACAAGTGGCAACCCCCACTGAAATCTACAATCATCCAGTCAATCTGTTTGTAGCGAGCTTCATCGGCTCGCCTGCGATGAACTTTGTGAAAGGGAATCTTTCCGAGAAAGACGGAGCACTCTATTTTGATGCGCAAAATATTCATGTACGCTTCCCAGAAGATAAAGCCAAGACTTTACGGGAAAAAGGTTATGTAAATAAGCAAGTTATTTTTGGTATTCGCCCTGAGGACATTTACAGCGACGCCTCTTTTATGGAAGCAAATCCATTTGAGAGCTTACTGGAAGCAGAAGTTGAAGTCGTAGAAAACATGGGTTCCGAATTGTACGTCTATTTCCACAATATCGGGGATACCCAGATGGTAGCGCGCGTGGATTCTCGTGAAGCGCTAAAACCAAAGATGAAGGTAAAACTAGCGATGGATCTTGCCAAATGTCATGTATTTGACAGCGAGACAGAAGTAGCTGTATTCTAATAGCGAAGTGAGAAGGAGTGTCCCATCGGCATTCCTTTTCCTATTTTTTTGTGCAAAACCTATATAGAGAGGACAACTAGAGATAGCGTGGAGAGGAGCGGATAAGAAGTGGCTTATCAAATCGTCTTTTTTGACATTGACGGAACCTTACTGAACACCGATCACATCATTCCACAAACAACGGTGGACGCCGTACAAACATTAAAACAAAACGGTGTCCATGTCGCGATCGCAACCGGTCGAGCTCCTTATCATTTGATGCCAATCGCTGAGCAATTAGGCATTGAGACATTCGTGGGCTTTAACGGGTCATATGTGAAGAGCGAAGGGAAGATCATTCATCACACGCCAATTGCTACAGATACATTGGCAAAGCTCGAACAAATGGCGGAGGGTCATTCCCATCCCATGGTATTTTTGAGCGCAGATCACTGCTATGCCAATGCCATGGACCACCCTCATATTATCGAGTCGTTTGATTGGTTGCGACTGGAATCCCCAGCGTATCGCCATCGCTACTGGGGGGAAACGTCGATTTATCAAGCATTTCTCTACTGTGGCGCTGATGAATCGAGATACACGGGTGAATTCCATGACGTCTCTTACATTCGTTGGCATGAACACTGCATGGATATTTTGCCCCCAAACGGCTCCAAGGCAAAAGGAATTGAAGCCGTGTTAAAACATTTTGGACTAACTCCTGCGGATGCTGTTGCCTTTGGAGACGGATTGAACGACAAAGAGATGCTCTCCTATGTTGGCATGGGGGTAGCGATGGGAAATGCTCATGAAGAGTTGAAGCCGTTCGCCAATATGATTACGCGTCACGTAAACGACAGTGGAATCCAACATGGCTTAGCAAAGCTTGGTTTAATCTAGTCACACTAACTGTAAGCTATTTCCTTCATAATCGCTCCCTTCATGTGCACGCTATAGACAACAGCACTGGAGGGAGTGAGTTTTTTTGCGCGTTTGGCCTATTGTTGCCGCTGTTGCCTTGGTCGGCCTCGTAGTTGTCCCGTTTCGGATGAATCAGAATGCAGAACAGGAAATGCGCGAACCTCATCCCCGCGTGACATCGGTTCAGGCGAGAATTCCCCGCATTAACTACATTGAACAGGTGAAAGACATTCGTCGTGACCTGGAGAAAAAAAGCCATATTCAAACGCTTCATCATAACCAGCGTGACCGCAGTCATTATGTAGAAAATGAAGTCGTCGTGCGCTTTTCACCACGCCCCAAGCAAGAAAAAATTGATCAGCTCGTTTCTTCTTTGGATGCCAAGATCAAACGTGATTTTGACAAATTTCTCATTATCAAATCAAAGAGTATGACTACCAAGCAGCTCATGAAAAAACTGGCTGAACATCCTGACTCCGTATTTGCTGAGCCAAATTACCTCTTACTCCCGAACGTGAAACCAAACGATACGTATTACAAGGAATACCAGTGGAATCTTCCGCTGATCGGCATGGAGCAAAGTTGGGACGTCAGCGAAGGCAGCAGTGATGTCATCGTTGCAGTCGTCGATACAGGTGTGGATATGAAGCATCCGGAATTTGCTGGTAAGCTGGTCAAAGGCTACAACGTTTTGGATGGCAGTAACAAACCTGAAGATGATAATGGTCACGGAACCCACGTATCAGGTGTCATAGCAGCGAAAACGAATAACGGAGATGGCATTGCCGGGATGTCCTGGAATAGCAAGCTCATGCCGATCAAAGCCATTGGCGCAGACGGTTCGGGATCAGCCGTGGACATCGCACAAGGCATTTATTGGGCGACAGATAACGGAGCGGATGTCATCAACTTGAGTGTAGGTAACTACACCTCTTCTGCTGCTCTGCGGGAAGCATGTCGCTATGCCTTTGATAAAAATGTCGTGTTAGTCGCTGCTTCCGGAAACGATGCGAGCGATCAGCCTAGCTTTCCTGCTGCCTATGACGAAGTCCTTGCCGTTGCCGCTGTCGATCATCGTAAAGAACGCGCCGATTTTTCCAACTTTGGTGATTATGTGGATGTATCTGCTCCTGGGGTCGATATTCCGAGCACGTACATTTCTAGCGACTATGCCTCGCTATCAGGTACCTCGATGGCGTGCCCTCATGTCGCTGCACTCGCTTCGCTCATCCGTTCCGTTCATCCCAATATGAATACCCAAGACGTGATGAATCTCATTAGACAATCCTCGACTGACCTCGGTGCTCCTGGGCACGATAAGTTATATGGGTACGGTATGATCAATGTGAACCAGGCTCTTCGCCAAGCCCAGCCGGCCGAGCGAGTCAAAACAGAACAACCTCCAAAAACAATCGGCGGCTTGCTTAATAAGTTCTTTCAACGTCTGCGCTTTAGTGGGCAATAGTTTAGCGAACAAAAAAGCATACGAACTGATCCAGAGTTCGTATGCTAACCGAGAAAAAAGTCCAAAATAAAAAAGGTGGTCGATTCCACCTTTTTTTCACTTTATTATGAAGGCACGAATCTTTTAAGCCCGTGCTTTTTCTTGTTGCATTTGTTTTTTCACAATATAGTCTGTCTCGTAATATTGAAGATCATTACGCATCGGTTCGAATACTCTCGATAAGGACAAGGTCAACTGCTGTAACTCAGGGACCACCTGCTTGCGAAAAATGATACAGTCCTGACCCGTATAGGCCAACCGCCCATCTTCTTCGTAAACCTCACCTTTGGGGTAGTAGAAGTTATTTATACAGGTATGGTATACCTGATACAATACTTCCTCGGCAAACTCCTCATGAAATCGTGCGCGTCGGAGCGATACTCCCAGCCTTTCGTATGCATTTTCGCAGTAAACCAAAAGGTGGCGCAAGTCGGAAAGATAGTTACGGTAATACGTTTCAAATTCTTCAGGATCACCTGACGCGGATACAAGACCAGCTAGGGTAACCTGATTTAAAAAACGTTCCACTTCCATGCTGACCTTTTTCAACTTGGTGTACGTCTCCTCGCACAATTGCTTTAGATGAGTCGCTGACATAAAGTCCCCCTAATGTTGAAGAATCTGCCTTTTTTATAATAAGTATAAAGGAAAGATTATTTATTACACAAGGGTTATTTTTATACAAGCAGACTGCTTCGGAAGATGATGAGGAGCATCATATAAGCACAAATAAGGCTACGCCAAAGCTGTAGCGTAGCCAATTCATCCTATGCAATTGCAATTTATACCGCTGTTTGCTCACTTACTTTTCCCTTAATTTTCCTTATCTGCAACAAATAAATGAGATAGGCTGCGAACAACCCGATGATTGTCATGAAGCCGAGAACGATAAAGTCATTCATGACAGCTGACAGACCATGTCCCTTCGTCAAGATTTCTCTGACACCATTCAAGAAATACGTCAGCGGCAAAGATTTTGCAATCGCGACAATTCCGGTTGGCATCGACATGAGTGGCCAAGTATAGCCAGATAACATGAACGAAGGTACTGCAATCATCATCCCGATCTGAGTAGCTTGAAGTTGGCTGCTGGACACAAAGGAGATGGCATAACCAATAGCCAATACCGCCAAGTTAAACATGGTAGCTAGTAGCATCAGATCGAACGTGCTTCCGTAATAAGGGATATCAAAACCTTTTAACATCAGTGTAAACGCCAGGAACATATTGAGGGTTCCTGCCAGAAAGTACGGCAACAATTTGCTTGCGGTGATCGCGAAGAAGCTATGGCGAGAGAGTGTATCCCTCCAGGTACCCTCTTCTTTTTGTTGGGCAACCGACAATACAATTCCAAGGAACAGCACTTGCTGAAGCACTGTACCTGCAAGTCCGAATACCATGAAGGACAGATAACTGAAGGTCGGGTTATACAACACTCTGTATCGATAGTCGATACCCGTAAACATGTTTTTCCCTTTTTCTCCCCAGCCGCCAAGTGCTTCCATCTTCTTCAGTGTGGTTCCTGCTGAAACAGACTTAATCGCTGTATTCGCTGCTCGAACGGCCGTATTCGAAATCATGATGTTACTGCCGTCGATAACAGTCAGTACCTCTGCCTCTCTCCCAGCCTTCACATCCTTTTCTAATCCAGCAGGAATGATCAGGGCGATATTTGCTTCGCCCTTGTCAACCAATTTCATTGCTTCTTCTTCTGTTCCTACAATAGACGTGAGCCGAAATGTATGATCGACCTCAAAGGCACGATAGAGCTCACGACTCAATTCGGTTTGATCGGCATCCACCATCACAGTAGGAATCTCCATCACTTTTTTCTCACTGTACAAAAAGCCGAACATCGTCAAATAAATCAGCGGAACGAGGAAGAGAATATTACGAATGGTTTTGTTTGCAAAAAGATTTTTCCATTCGCTCCAGAACAGGTGAGAGAAACTATTCACCATTACCAGCTCCTTCAAGTTGCCACTCAACCGTCAGGCCTGGACGCAATTCCGGATCGGACACCAGCAGCTTCACTTGGAAGGAACGAATATCACGATCACCGAGTTCTTGTGTCGCTTTTTTTACGGCAAAGTCAGCAGCAGGAGCTACAGTAACCACTTTGGCGTCTACTTCTCTGCTCAGGGCAGGGACAAACAATTTTACTTGATTGCCTGTTTTCACATTCGCGAGCATGTATTCATTTACATAAAATTTGACATAGTTGTCTGCTTTCGTTTGGATCGTCAAAACAGTGAAGCCTTGGGAAACTAGCTCTCCCTTTTGAACGGCAACTGATTTTACAATACCGTCTAGTGGAGCTGTCAGCTTGGTGTTGTTCACATAGGCTTCCATTTCTGCTAGCGCACCTTTTGCCTGCATGACGTTCGCTTCTGCGGATTTAACATCTAGCTCCTTCAAGCCAACTTGCCCTCTCCCTGCTACAGCTTGGTTGTATGCAGCTTTTGCTTGATCCAGCTGTGCTTGTGCGGCATCGACCTGCTCTTTGCGCGATCCAGTTTGAGCCATTTTCAACTGCTCTTCTGCTGCTTTAAACTCCGCTTGCGCCTTATCTGCTTGCATCTGCGCCTCTTCCACTTTCACTTGTGGAACGGCACCTTCCGCCATTAATTTTTTCATTCGTTCCAAATTCGTCGCAGCAATTTGATTCGAAGTTTGTGCTGCTTGCAATTTCGCTTTGAGCTGCGTAATTTCTTCTGAACGCGCTCCATTTTTGTTTGCGTCAAGCTGCGCTTGCGCCGCGTTGACTGCTGCTTTCGCTTGGTCGACTTGGGCATTGCTGGAGTTATCCGTCACTGATACTCCTTTTTTCGCCTGATCAAATTTTACGAGAGAGAGCTTGTAAGCAGCTTCCGCCTGTTCTTTCTTCGCGAGAATTTCCGCGCTGTTTAGCGTGGCGACTACTTGCCCTGCCTTTACTTCGTCTCCTTCTTTTAGTGAGAGCTGTTCGATGGAACCGCCCATTTTAAAAGAGAGGTCTACCTCTGTTCCCTCGATTACACCTGCTAATTTCGTTGTATTTTGACCAGCCATGCTACTCGCATTTGAACCAAATAATACGGTTCCAAGTACTGCAATACCGACTACAAAGCTACCTACACCGATCCATGCACGTTTGTTCATCTGTCTTCTCCTCTTGTTTTACGTTTCTCTAGACGTTATTTGGTTTGAAACATTCCTGAAAGCATATAACGAAGCGTCTGTTTATCTGCGGCACTGTTCACTGGCTCTTTGCGAAATTGCTTGCGAAGTACGGTAAAACCAACCATGCCAAACAACGCGGAAGCGAGTGTACGAATCTCGATATCTGCCCGGATATACCCTTGCTGTTGCAATTCCAGCATGTGTGACTCCATCGTACTGAAATAGCCACCTAACAGATTGCCAACCATCCTGTCGCGCTGTCCATCTCCTGAGAAGGCACTCAGCAACAGGAAACACAAATCTTGATTCTCGGAAAAGAAGCGAAGATGCTCATCCAGCACATTCAGAATGCGATCCTCCAAGGAAAGCTCTTCATTTTGCATCACATTATCTACATGGTAAATCAGCATCTTCACGCCTTTTTCTATCACGTACAAAAACAGCTCTTCCTTTGTGGAAAAGTGATAATAGAGTGTTCCTTTTGCCACCTGCGCCATTTCCGCGATTGCATCCATGGTCGTTTCGCTATATCCCAATTGGGCAAATGCGGTTAAAGCTCCGTTCGCAATTTGATCTTTTTTTGATGGTGCCATCACTCCTGTCCCCTTTCGATTTTTTGAACTGACTGGTCAGTACAAAGATTATATTACGAATACTTCCTAGTTTTGTCAAGCAGCCATTACTTCTATGTACAAAAAAAAGATCGCTTTGTGGGCGATCTTTTACTTCTCTATAATTTGGAAGTAAGTCTCCATGGTTGCAGGCATTGGCGCGACACCGAGGTTCTCCCTTAGTTTTACTACACATTTTTCGTACCAGCGGATGGCCTGTGTCCGATTATTTTGCTGATAATACGCAGTCATTAGTAAGCGGTATGACTCCTCCCAACAATCATCCACCCGCAGAATCGCTTCACACCAGCGGATCGTTTTTTCCAATTGCCCATCCTCTAGCATGATTTTGGCTACCCTCTCTGCTCCGCGTAAAAACAGAGCCTGCACCCTCTCACGCTCTTCTACACACCAATCCTCATAACGGCATTCCGGCATGTAATCGCCCATGTAATACGCGAGCCCTTTTTCTAAAAGGATGGCGCTCTGACGCCTATCTGATTCTGCCAAGCCCAATGTAACGAGCTTTTCGAATTCCTCGACGTCCATATGGTAACCCGATGCCAGGTTAAAACCGTAAGAGCTGCCATGGCGTTGAATGAAGAATGTATCTGTTCTGGCGGCACGATCTGGCTCGAGGGCTTTGTTCAACGCATTCAGTGACACTTTAAAATCGCGGATTGCCGCTTCCTCGATACTGTCTGGCCATAGTCGGTTCATAATTTCTTCACGGGCTAACAAATGATGTCTCTTCGTCAATAAAAGCTGAAACAACAGCTTGGCCGTCCCTCGCTGCCATGCCTTTTCACTCAGTTCCCGCTCTCCCAGCCACACACGGAACGCGCCCAGCGTCTGAATACGAAGGGTATACCCGGGGTGGAACGTCACGTTTTGCAAGCCCAAATCATTTAACAGCTGAGACACGTAATCCGGCGATACCTTTCGGCGCTCTGCCTCAATCAAAATTGGCATGAGCTGCTGTACATCATGCGGTGTAAGCAGAGTAGGTCTCTGAAGAAGGAATTGATATTCACCAGACTTCATCAAGGACAGAGCTTGCGTCACCGCAGGTACGAACAAATCCCATTGTTTTTTGCGATAAGCCAAGAAGCTCAGCCACAATTGGCAAATGACGACACTGTAGCTATCTCCGCAGTGACTAAGTCTGTCGGCACAATCGATAAAGGTAGCCCACGCTTCCTCTTCTTTACCATATTTGGCGTATGCAATCCCAATTGCCATCCGTACTAGGCTGCCTAACCAGTCGTCGCGCATTGCCTCTGTCTCTTGTATCCCCCTGTTGCCATACAGAAGAGCTTGGTCGAGTGCCTTTTCTCTTGCGTAAAGCAGGGTTAGTCCCAGAAGCGTTTCTGACTTTCCGCGTGTCGACTGGAGCTCCTCCATGATTTGCAAACCCTTTTCATAAACCTGGCGAATCTCATCCGTAGGCAATGTTTGACTGATGAGGGCCGCATGGGCTTTTCGAACATAGCCATTCGCCTCTACAAAAGGTGAATGCGCTGCACGTCCAAGTTGTATGGCAGTTTCTGCAGATTCCCACCCTCGCTCCCATTCACCATTCAATGCATACACAAAAGATAGCAGCAAAGAGGTTTCCCGATACGATCTGGTCAGCGGAGGATGCTTCCTCTGTTCTACCTGCCACTTACTCTCCAATAGCTGAATAGAGGACTGCAATCGGCCAGTCCGGAACAACAGGCGTGATTCCAGCTCAACCTCCGTCTGCTGCTCTAATTCCTGACTCCGCTCATACCAAGCTGCCGCCTGTTTGGCATCTCCGCGATTCGTATAAATTTCTGCCAGCAAGCGGTATAGCCTCGGCGCCATTTCATTCTCTTGTTCAAATGGGGGCAACAGTTGAATCGCCCTCTTGAGCAGTTCTTCTGCCCGGACGCCTTGTACGCTGTCGAGATGAACGCGTGCTTGCCCTTCCAGCCCTCGGCACAATCCGATTTGATCTTGCTTATCTTCACATTGTTTCAAAAATTGCTCATAAGAAGAAAATGCTTTCGCATATAGACAGCGATAGCGTTCTACTTCGCCCTGATAAAACAACAGCCAATGCTGTTCGCACTTGATGTGCTCTGGTAACAGTGTTATCCACTCATATAAAAAGTCCAGCTTCCCTTCTTGCAGCAATCTTTCCGATGCTTGGCACAGCCATTCTCCCAGCACCTCCCACTGCTCCACGAGACGCAACCGCCCAAAAGCTTTTGCCTCGTCCCCTTTACGTCTGTACCATCCTGCGGCCTTGTGATTGACATGCACGTACGTCGTTTGATTCGCAGCCAGCTTGCTAGAGAGGAGACGCTGGAAAAGTGGATGAAAGAAATAATGAGATCCTGCTTGGACATGCAGAAAAAGATTACAACGCTGTGCTTCCAATAGGTGCTCGATGCATCCTTCCCCGAGTATTTGCTTACAGTCCTCCATGTCGAATTGTTCGAGAACCGCTGCCTCCATCAAGAAGCGCTGCATATCTGCATCCAGCTGTGTCCAGACTTCCACTTCCAGCAAATGCAGCAATCGCGATAACTCACGCAGACTGTCAGAAACCGTCTGCCCCCTCGTTACCATTTCACCAAAAGTGCGAAGCGCCATCACCCAGCCTTGTGCCACTTCTTCCACTCGGCCCCAATCGTCTTCGGACAACGTGATGTCGTATTGATCAGAATAGAAGGCTTCACTCTCCTCCAGCGTAAAAGAAAGGTCATTTGTTGTAAGTTCCAGACACTCTCCTCTTGCGGACAACAAGTCGAGATTGGACCATTTCGGTCGAGAGCGCGTTAAGATGACCAGCTTGACCTTTTGCGGAAGAGCCTCGGCTAACCGTTGAATAAATCGATCAACGTCACTACCATCATCAATTCGTTCGTAATGGTCCAAAACAAGTATGTGGTCCGACTGGAGCTGTACACATTCCCCGACGAACCAGTCGACAAGTACCTTACTATCTATGGAGTGCACCGGACTTTGCTCTGTGATACGTATGAGCTGCTCTCGCAATACCTGTCCAAAATCAGGATGAACCTTCCGAACACTTTCGACGAGACAGATGCCAAACGCAAGAAGAGCATCGTCTCCATCCTGAATGATATACCAGGACGCAGCCAGTGCTTCGTCATGTAGAAATGTAGCCAGAGAAGTTGTTTTGCCATAGCCTGTCGCTGCATGAATGAGACAAAGCTGCGTATATTTCAACAGGCGTAATTTTTTCGCCAATGCAGGTCGCCGTAAGACGTATGGCTTCTGTCCTGGAGGAGTTATTTTGGATATAGGGATGTGGATTGGAATCATAATATGTGCACTCCTTGCCGTTCTCCTGCTCTTCTTTGACTATTTCCCCATTTCTAACTATTCTCCTGCCATTTTGCCCTTAACCGACAAAAAGCCCACCCGGGAGTCCAGGTGGTGCTCTTTCAATCCACTAAGTTATATCCGGTAACAGTATGTCCAATATCATTTAACAGGACTTGGAATTCTTCGTTACTGATGTGCTCTCCGTTCGTAATTCGTGAATGCAAATTTGCGATTCGGTCATAAACTGCGCGATTGGTAGACACGTACAAGATGTTGAAGCGTGTTTCTGCCTGCAAGCGTGATCTCATCCGATCCACAACACGTTTATGCAGCGAATCTGGATGTCCATTATCGACCCGCACAATTTTCCCAGGCGTATACGGGATCGACGTCCGCGGATTGACTTCGTCAGGCTTCGGTGTATCGACTGGCAGCACACCTACAATCAAGTTATCCTTGTACGCTAACACCTTAATATCGGTTACTCCGGGCAGCTTTTCCGCATGCCCTTCCAAGTGAGTCACTAGCTGCGGCTCTCGCTGATGAACCATCTTTTGGCTAATCATGGCTGCCGGTCCTTTGTCCCTAGCGACGTTATCGTTCTGGATGTTAATCCCGAGAGATTCAAATTTGGCCTTATTTCCGTTCTGATCTTCGGTGCCCTGTTCTTTGTTAGGCGAACACCCTGTCAGCAAGCCGGCAAACAGGAGCACAGCAATGATACTCCCACTCATTCGTCTCACAACAAAAACACCTCCTTGCACTTAGTGTGATGTGCAGGAGGTGTTCTTACTCAGGAAGTAGCTACCTTAATTCGTCTTATTGAAGTCACCTTCAAATGTATCCTTTTTGCCGTCTTTTTCAGCATTGAGAGTGTAGCCTCTGATTCCATCATTCGTGGATTGGTAAAACTCAAAAGTACCTTCAGCAGTTACTTCAACTTCGTATGTTTTGTCTTCCAACGTTACGGTAACCTCTGTTCCAGGTTCTACTTTACCGACGATTTGGTAAACTCCCAAATTAGCTAAAGAAAAGGTCTTACCTTCAACACTTTCCTTGTCAATAAATGCAACCTGCTCAGGCTTTTTCTCGTCTGGTTTCGTCGGATCTTTTGGTTTTTCCTGTTGTCCGACTTGATTAGGGTTCACATTATCTGCAATCAAAACGGTTTGAGTTTTTGGATCCCAATCTACTTTGTAACTCAGCGCTTCCGCAATAAAACGAACAGGTACTACAGTACGCTTGTTCACAATCTGTGCAGGCACGTCCAAGTTGATCGTTTGTCCATTTTTCTTGGCAATTTTTTGTGTAACGACCAGTCTGATGTTATCTTTCCCTTTATTAATCGTTACGGTACGAGTAGCTTCGTTCCACTGCACTTCAAAACCAAGACTCTCTGCAATCGGACGAATCGGAACCAGTGTACGCCCCTGGCTAATAATAGGTGCTTGGTCAGGAAACGCAATTTGTTTTTTATTGTACTCCACTTTAACAGCATTCTGTACGGTTTTAGGTGCTACAGGCGCTGCCGCTGCAGAAAATGCTGCCATCGGTACCAGGGCGATCGCTAGCAGTAATGAGGTTACTTTTTTTAGCAAAACATTCACTCCATTTCCAAAAAGGTTCATACGATTCTTAATCTACTATAGGATGAAGGCTGTTTCAAGATTTTCCTGTAGTCTCCCTTTCAAAAGATCATTCTTTCCTAGGAACGCTCCTCTTTCACGTTACTTTTTCCTCCTCCTTTTGACCTAATTTCAAATTGTTACAAAAATGCAACCATCTTGCTTTCCAAAACCGTTACAATAGACAAGAAGCGACAGTATTTTATCTTGAAAGAGGCAATGAATGATGAACAAATTTCTCCCTTTCCTCATCCTGGCACTTATCTTAACTTTAATTCCTCCAGTAGGAAGCTCCGCCAATACGACTGCTATCCAATTGGGAAGTGATGTACTGTTCAATCAGTTCCACCATCTCATTGAAGGCAAAAAAGTTGGGTTGATTACGAATCAAACAGGTCTCAATAGTCAAATGGTTAGCACGATCGACATGTTACGACGTGATCGCTCCGTCCATTTAACCACTCTGTATGCACCTGAACATGGCCTCGACGGAAAAACGGTCGCAGGAAAACAAGTAACGAGCTTTGTTCATCCCGTCTACGCTATACCAGTCTACGGCTTGTCTGGCTCAACACGCAAGCCGACACCAGAAATGCTGAAAGACATTGATATTCTACTCGTCGATTTGCAGGATATCGGATCGAGAACCTACACTTACATATCCACCTTGCAATATGCCATGATAGCTGCAAAGGAACAAGGAAAAGAAGTAATGGTACTGGATCGACCGAATCCTCTCGGCGGAGCAATTGTCGAGGGTCCTGTCGTTGAACTGCCTTACCGCTCCTTTATCGGAGTGGATACCCTCCCGCTTGCACATGGCATGACCATCGGAGAGCTGGCATTGTTTTTCAACCGTACCATTGGTGTAGATCTTACCGTCGTTCCTATGCAAGGGTATTCACGCAACATGATTTATCAACAGACAGGTTTAGCCTGGATTCCGAGTTCTCCGCACATCCCTAACTTGACCTCGGTTTTCGGGTATATGGCAACTGGTTTGGGTGAGGGTACCCCCATTCGTCAAGGCGACCATTTCACTTGGATCGGGGCAGAGGGTCTAGATTCGCACAAGTACGCCGATCTGTTAAATGGAAGTCTTCTACCAGGCGTCATCTTTATTCCTGAGAATAAAGGAACTGCTGGGGGCGTACGCCTTCAAATCAACGATCTACATCAATTTAATCCGGTAAAAACAGGTATTTACGCGCTGGCTTATGCCAAGCAATTGCGGCCATTCCCTATGCCAAAAAGTACGAGTATGCAAATCTCCATGTTCGACAAAGTGATGGGTACCAACAAAATCGGTCTGCTTCTCGAACAAGGCAAATCCCCACAGGAGATTGTTTCTTCCTATGAAACGGATCTTAAGAAATTTGTAGAGCTGCGGCAAAAATATTTGATCTATGGCGATGAACCGTTTATCTCGATGCAGCCGCTTCAACAGAAACACTCAAAACAACCAAAGCAACCAGAACAACCGAAACCATCCAAACCAGAAAAGCCAGAAACACCGACTCCACCGCAGCCTGGCAATCATAATGGAACGACCAATCAAACGAAGAAGCCTGAACCAGCTACAAAACCGATCCCTCAGACACCGAAGTCTTCTGAGAAGATCGCTTATCTAACCTTTGACGATGGACCTTCTTCTGTAACTCCACGCGTTTTGGATACGCTGAAAACGCATCAGGTCAAAGCCACCTTCTTTATTGTAGGCCGTGAGGTAGCTGGTCATGAAGCCATTCTCAAAAGGATTGTAGCCGAAGGACATGCGGTGGGAGGACATTCGTATTCCCATAATTATCAGCTTGTTTACAAAAACATGGAGAGCTTTTTTGCAGACGTGGAAAAAGGCAGTCAAATGATTGAAAAAGCAACCGGCGTAAAACCAACAATATTCCGCTATCCTGGTGGCAGCACGAATACCGTCAGTTTGAAATATCAAGATCCCAAACGTTATAGTAAGCAGCATACAGTCATGCAGGCGATCAAAGCAGAGGCGAAACAACTTGGCTATGCGTTTATCGATTGGAATGTAACAAACGGCGATGCAAGAAGCAATAAATACACAGCCGCTCAAACACTGGCAAATATAAAGCAGCAAGTAAAGTCACAAAAAGAGATCGTCGTCTTGATGCATGATTCCAGCACCAAGTCGCCAACGGCTGAAGCTCTTCCCGAAATCATTTCGTACTTGAAAGCAAAAGGCTATCGCTTTGAAGTCATTCAAGCCGATCGTCCGACAGTTTCCAACGTAAAATAATCACAGCAGCAAAAAGCCCGCTCCGTCACATAGCGGGTTTTTCTGTGCTTTAGACCCTGCGAGTGGCTAAGTCGTCAGCGTTTCGTATAGGAGGCGCAGCTCTCTTTTCAAAATTTTGCCGCTAGGGTTTCTTGGAAGATTGTCAGCAATCACTACATATTTGGGTGCTTTGAAGGAGGAAAGACGATCTTTGCAAAAAACAAGCATCTCGTCAGCAGTCAGTAACTCACCTGCTTTTGGTACAACGACGGCCGTCACTGCTTCGATCCAGTACGGATGGGGAACACCGATCACTGCGACCTCGGACACTTTCGGATGTTGATAAATAAGCTCCTCAACCTCTCTGCTTGCTACGTTCTCTCCCCCCGATTTAATCATATCCTTTTTCCGATCAACCACGGTGATATAGCCTTCGTCATCCATGATGCCCAAATCCCCGCTGTGAAACCACCCTCCCTGGAAGGCAGCCTGTGTCTTCTCCTCATCACGGAAATAACCCAGCATCGCATGGCTGGTCCTGTGAACTATTTCACCAACACTTCCACGAAGGACTTCATTTCCATCATCATCGACGATTTTTGTTTCCACATTTAACGCTGGCTTGCCTGCAGAGCCTGCTTTTCTCATCTGATCCTTCGGTTGTAAAACAGTTGCTAATGGCGCCACTTCCGTCTGTCCGTAAAAATTGTAAAACTGGGCGTTCGGGAGGCGTAGACCCAGCTCTTTTAACACTTCTACGGGCATGATCGCAGCACCATAGTAGCACTTTTGCAAAGAACTCAAATTACGCGCGGCAAAATCGGGAGAACGCAATAAAGCAATCCACACGGTTGGCGGGCAAAACAACTGAGTAGCCTTATACGCCTCTACCGTCTCCAGTATCAACGCAGGAGTTGCCTGTTCCAAAATAATTCCGCTCCCACCTAGGTAAACGTACGGTCCCAAAAAGCAATGAAGCTGCGCACTATGGAACAAAGGAAGCGCGTGAACAGCCACATCATCCTGCGTCATCCCGCCTTCGATAATCGCGCTGACATATTCAGAGATGATGCTTTTATGAGTGAGCATAACGCCCTTTGGCTTTGATTCCGTTCCGCTGGTATACAAAATTTGCACAACATCTTCGTCTGCTATGTCTAATTCAGGCTCATGGTCGTCTGCCGCTTCAATCAGCGTGCGAAAAGGCAACCATTCTCCTGCTTGTACTGCTGGTTTGGACATGAGGGAAAGCAGCTTGGGGGAAATTCCAGCTAATTGGAGTCCGTCCTGAGCGAGTTGCAGGAATTCGGGAGCTACGAAGCACGCACTCACTTTCGAATGCCCCAAAATATAGGCGACATCTTCCTTATTCAACATGAAGTTGATTGGCACCATGATGACTCCTGCTTTCGCGAGCCCAAAGTTCAGAATCGCAAAATCCATCGAGTTGCGTGACAGTACTGCTACCCGCTCCCCTTTTTGCAAACCTTTTGAAAGAAGCGTATGAGCCGTCTTATTTGCAAGCTGATCAAGCTGTGTGTAAGTCAATACTTCTTCCTCAAAGTACAGGGCAGGCTTATCAGGATTTCGCCAACGACTTCTTCGCAAAATATCGCCAAGTGCATTTCTACGAACCCTTTGCGCTTCGAGCATGCAAATTCCCCCATCACTTATAGTCTCATCTCCATTATATAATAGTTTTCTTTATTTTCTGATATTTTCATAAAAAAGAAACATCTACTTCTCTCAAAGCGCTCGACCATAAAAAAGACCCCAGCTTCTCAACTGGAGTCGGTTCATTTGTATTTATGGCGGAGGGAGCAGGATTCGAACCCGCGTGAGCTTGCACTCTAACGGTTTTCAAGACCGCCCCGTTATGACCACTTCGGTATCCCTCCGTATTTCAACAATACATACTATATCACAGCTCTACTATTTTTTGCAAGAGCCCGTATTCGTTTCCTTTATCGCTTGATGGCAACGAGTTTCAATTCCGTCATTTCTTCTATCGCGTATTTGACCCCTTCCCGACCAAGTCCGCTCTCCTTTACGCCACCGTAGGGCATATGATCCACGCGAAATGTCGGAATATCATTCACCATCACACCGCCCACGCGCAGCTCTTCTGCCGCTTCCAGAGCCAACGATAGATTGTTGGTATAGACACCAGCCTGTAATCCATAGCGTGAATCATTGACCAATGTAATACCTTGCCGGACGGACTCCACTGGATTAATTAGAACGACAGGGCCGAATACTTCCTGACAAGATACTTTTGCATCTGCCGGAACACCGGTCAACACCGTAGGTTGGAGCATCCGATCCACGATCTGTCCCCCACACTCCAAACGTGCCCCATGCTGGAGCGCCTCATGAATCCACTCCATCGCACGTTCTGTTTCGCGCGGATTGATCATGGCGGAATAGTCCGCGTCCTCAGAGAGCGAATCACCACCACGAAGTGCTCGTGTTTGTTCAACAAAACGTTGGACGAAATCTTGATAGATCTCTTTGACCACATAAATTCTTTGCACAGAGATACATACCTGCCCAGAGTAGGCGAATGCGCCAAAAACGCATCGAGGAATCACTTCATTCAGCTGCACATCACGATCAACGATCACTGCCGAATTCGATCCCAGCTCGAGCGTTACTCTTTTCATACCCGCTCGATTGCGTATATCCAGCCCAACACTCGGGCTCCCTGTAAACGTCACCGCCCTGACTCGCGGGTCAGACACGATTTTATCGCCAACGCTCGCCCCACTGCCCGTGATCACATTGAGGGCGCCAGCAGGCACACCAGCTTGCTCTGCGAGCTCTGCCAGAAACAATGCGCTAAGCGGTGTCTGCGATGCTGGCTTGAGAACAACAGTATTGCCAGCAGCGAGAGCAGGTCCGACCTTATGGGCGACGAGATTCATCGGAAAATTAAAGGGTGTAATTGCCCCGATGACTCCCAGTGGTTCACGCACGGTATAAGCCAAGCGTCCCTCTCCACCGATAGCTGCATCGAGTGGTACGGTTTCTCCGTGGAGGCGTTTGGCTTCCTCTGCCGCAAACTTATACGTCTGAATGGTTCGAATCACTTCACCGCGGGCTGTTTTGATTGGTTTCCCCGCTTCTAGTGCGATGATCCGCGCCGCTTCCTCCAAACGTTCATTCATCAAAATCGAGATTTTTTCAAGCAGAAAGGCGCGTTGATAGGCAGGAAGGCGCCGCATGACGGTTGTCGCTTCGTGGGCCGCAGCAATTGCTTTTTCAACCAATGATGAGTCTGCTTGCGAAATTTGTGCAATCTCTTGACCCGTACATGGAGAGAGTAGCGGTGCATGAGCAGTGGCTGGCACCCACTCTCCCCCGATAAAGCACGTTTTTTTCATCGGCATATCCCCACTCTCATTGATTGGAGTTCACCTTCCAATCATTCTCCCTCATACGCGTGCCTTCCTGTCTTGATTTTGAAATATTTGGATATCTTTTTACTCTTTCACACTTTCAGCCACACCGCACCATTCGAGTAACGTAAGCGCAAAGATCTCAGCGCAACGGAATACCTCATCCAAAACGATGTATTCATTCGGATAGTGTGCAACCTGCGTGACTCCAGGTCCGACAACAATCGCTGGGGTATTGGCCAAAGCAGTCAACAAACCGCCATCTGTTCCCCAAGGCGATGCTTCCACAGTGGCACGATCTCCAGTTACAGCTTCAAACTGCGCATGCAGAATATCCATCAACGGATGATCTAGCTCCACTGCTCCCGGGACCCAGCGAGCGCCAAACCATTCCAGCTCGACGGGCTGTTCTGCAAACCACGGGTCGACCTCTGCCAGCTTTTTGAGTGCTGCTGCCATTTCTGCTTTGGCATCGTCCATCTGCTCTCCTGGGGCAACTCCCATCCTTCCTTCCAGCTTGACGAGGTCAGCTACAGACGAAGGCCACTTGCCACCCTCAATCACCCCCAGATTAATCGGGATCGGAATGGGCAGCTTGGCGTAAAGCGGATCATCGAGTCGATCGTTACGCTCTTTTTCCAATTGACCAATTGCTTGAACGACGAGCATGCTCTTTTCGATGGCACTGACTCCCTCGTAGCGGGTCCCTCCGTGAGCAGAACGCCCTTTGACAGTTAATCTGAACCACATGGAGCCTTGCTGCTTCGGGAAAATTTTCATATTGGTCGGCTCTGGAATCAGGGCAGCATCCGCCTTGTACCCGCGAATGATTGTCGCCAGTGTGCCTGCACCGCCGCTTTCTTCTTCTACGACGCTCTGAAAAATGACGTCACCTTTCAGTTTCACACCCAACTTCTGTAGAACCTGGATCGCCAACAGTGAAGATAAGTTTCCACCCTTCATGTCTGTTGCTCCACGTCCGTAAAGCTTGCCGTCCTCAACCTTCCCGCTAAACGGATCATCGCTCCACTGTGCCAGATCGCCCGCGGGTACTACATCCACGTGTCCGTTTAGAATGATGGAACGCCCATCTCCTTGTCCCTTCCACACACCGACGACATTTGGGCTGCCTTCAAACGTCGTACGCGGAGAGACAAAATACGGATGTGACACCAGCTCTTCGCCTTCCATGACCCATAAGTCTACGTCCAGCCCCATCTGCCCCAAAAGCTCAGCAATGCTTTGCTGGATGGATTGCTCTTCTCCTTGTACGCTCGGGCTTTTTACCCATTGCTGCAGCAGTTGAACAGCAGCCTCGCGATCTTTTACCAATTGCTCCCGAATAAGCACCTGCCAGTTTGCCATGTTTTTCCCCCGTTCCATGGTTTTTGTCTTTGCTTAGCGGAAAACGCCAACCTCTCCGGCCATCTTGAGCTCGGCTTCCGTTGCTCCAATCACGTCAGCGACACTGTATGGATACATGACTTCTCGCAGATACAACCCATCTGGCATGACCTCCATCACTGCCATGTCTGTGATGATCAAATCCGCCGCTTTTGTCGCGGTTAACGGCAATGAGCATTCCCGAACGATTTTCGAACGTCCGTTTTTATCCAGATGCGTGGTCACAACCATGACCTTCTTGGCCTTTTGTGCCAGCTCCATAGCTCCTCCCATGCCTGGGACACGTTTCCCTGGAACGATCCAGTTAGCAATGTCACCATTTTGGCTTACTTCCAGGACTCCTAAAATCGTCATGTCCAATAGCCCACGGCGGATGATGGCAAAAGCAGTCGCACTGTCAAAAAAGGATGCCCCTGTGGCGAGCGTGACAGGAAAACCGCCCGCATTGCAAAGCATGGCGTTCTCCTCGCCTTTCGCAGGACTTGGTCCTGTACCGAGAATGCCGTTCTCCGCGTGAAACATGACCCGTTTGTCAGCTGGTATAAAATCCGCAACCAACGTTGGAATGCCGATTCCCAGATTAATAATCATTCCGTCTTCTATTTCCAATGCTGCGCGGCGGGCAATACGCTCACGATAGCTCTCTGTTTCATTTACTTCTCCCATGCCCATTGCCAGTTCACCCCTTCACTTTGGACGATAAAGTTCACGAAAACGCCCGGGGTGACGATTTCTTCCGGGTCGATCATGCCTACCTCGACAATCTCATCCGCTTCCACGATAGTAATGTCTCCCGCCATCGCCACTAACGGATTGAAATTACGTGCACTTGTATCAAACACCAAATTACCAAAGCGATCCGCTTTTTTCGCATGTACGATAGCCACTTCGGCAGTGAGCGGTGTCTCCAATAGATATTCCTTTCCATCCAGAACGACCTTCTGCTTCCCTTTTTCCGCGATCGTCCCGATGCCGACATCCGATAGAATGCCTCCCAGACCGACTCCACCTGCCCGTACACGCTCTGCAAGTATCCCCTGCGGGCAGAACTCTACTTCCAGCTCTCCAGCCGTCATTTGGGCCCCTGCGTTCGGATTTGAGCCAATATGAGAAGCTATCACTTTTTTGACGCGCTTTTCGGTCACCAACTTGCCGATTCCGATATGCGGGAAAGCAGTATCGTTACTGATCAGCGTCATATCACGCACGCCCCTATCCAAAATCCCCTGAATCAAAGTAGGCGGGTTGCCTACCCCACCGAAGCCCCCTGCCAACAGCGTCATCCCATCGCGAAAATGGGTGAGCGCTTCGGACAGGGAGACGACCTTTTCAAATCGGTTTGTCATCCTCGTTCCTCCTTCTCTATCCGATCAGTGCCTTGTCTTGGAGCTCTTGCTGAACAGCAATCACCGCTTCTTTCAGCAGAGATATCAGCTCATCGATTTGCTCCGTAGTAATGGTCAGTGGAGGTGAGATGATGACAGCGTCTCCTGCCACCCCTTCGATTCCGCCCATTGCAGGATAAATAAGTAAGCCTTTTTCAAATGCTTTTTCAATGACCTTCACGCCTACTCCTTGCGAAAGCGCAAACGGCTCTTTTGTCTGCTTGTTTTTCACAAACTCTAACGCGCACAGCATGCCAAGACCACGTGCATCTCCGATCAACGGTAGCTCGTTAGCCAGTTCTTTTAGGCGTTCAAGCAAATAAGCTCCTTGTTCTGCTGCTTTGTCGACGAGCTGATGCTTCTCCACATAGTCGAGGACAGCCAGAGAAACAGCAGCAGATTGTGGATTGGCGCTATACGTATGTCCTGCCATAATCGAGCCGCTGCCTTTTGTAATGGTCTCAATAATTTCGTCCGAGACAATCGTAGCAGCCATAGGCGTGTAACCGGCACTCATGCCTTTGCCCAATGCCATCAAGTCAGGTATAACTCCCCAATGGTCGATTCCAAACGCTTTCCCTGTGCGACCTACTCCTGTCATCACTTCGTCTGCGATAAACAGAACCTCATACTTGTCGCAAATCTCGCGAATGCGTTGGAAGTAACCATCTGGTGGCACGACCGCTCCACCAGAAGCCCCGATGACAGGCTCTGCGATGAATGCCGCTACCTGCTCAGGTCCGACGCGCAAAATCGCGGTCTCCAGCTCGTTTGCACACGCAAGCGCATACGATTCGAGGGACATATCTTCTGGCTTGCGATACAGATATGGTCCTGTGATCGCCGGATAGTCAGCCAATAATGAGGTGAATCGCTTTCTGCGCAAGACGTGTCCAGACATCGAAAGTGCACCCATTGTAATCCCGTGATAGCTCATCCAGCGGGAGATAATCCGGTTTTTCGTTGGTCTTCCTTTTTCCTGCCAGTATTGAATCGCGATTTTTTGTGCAGTCTCTGTTGCTTCCGAACCGCTGCTGACAAAAAACGTCCAGTTCAGTGAGCCTGGTGCCCACTCAGCCAGCTTTGAAGCCAGCTTCTCCACAGCATCGCTGCTAAAATGCGAGCGGTATACGAAGGAAACCTCCTTGGCTTGTGCATACATCGCCTCAGCCACTTCTTCTACACCGTGACCAATGCTTGCCGTCACCGCTCCACTGGAACCGTCGATGTAACGATTCCCCTCTTTATCGTAAAGATAGATGCCTTTTCCGTGAGAAATAACCGGATACTCTTTGCCCAATTCAGGCTTGATTACATAGCTTTTTGTCATTTTCGTCGCCACCTCGCTTATTCTCTACCTCTATCCTAGCTGACCAGCACGCAAGAGCCATCCTACGTGCTGGCAAAAAAACATGGAAAAGAGACGAAATCTTTTGTACATTTTGTATAAGAGAACCTTTACCGAGGCTTTTGGAGGAGATACCTGATGACCATCACGATAAGAGAAGCGCTGCAACTGCCGGACATGGTTCACACCAAGCTGATCGCAGGAGCAGGCGGACTGGACAATCCGATTCGTTGGGTGACAATTGTCGAGGTGCTGGAGGATACGAGTCGCTTGCAGGAAGGCGAGTTTTTGATTACAACCGGCTTTGGGCTGACTGAACATACGGAAAAGCTCGCTTCTTTTATTCCTTCGTTGGCGAAGCAAAAACTGAGTGGCGTTGCGATTCATACGGGCTTTTATTTACGGGAAATTCCTGAGACGTTTTTGACTTTGGCGGATCACTATCAACTTCCATTGATTGAAATTCCCACGGAGATAAACTTTTCAACCATAACCAAAGCCATCTTGCAGCCGATCATGAATCGGCAATTTGAGACGCTGGCCTATTCCTCGGCGATTCATAATCGAATGATTGACGCTGCCCTGTCCAAAGGGGGCCTTCCCGCCATCGCCGGCGAGCTCGCTGCACTTACGGGAGGCGTCGTGTCGCTTATCGATGCATTAGGCTTTGAAGTCACACAGCATGGCAGTTCGGAAGCACTGCCGCCTGATCAGTCCCAGGAAATCGCGCATCGTGTACCGATTCGCGCCAATCGTGAGCATTTTGGCACGTTGACATTAGCGAAGTCCGAGCACGCCTGGAAAGAACTCGATGACGTCGCTCTACAGCATGCCGCTACCTTATGTGCACTCGAATATGTAAAGGAAAGGGCAGTAGCCGCAACGGAATGGCGGTTAAAAGGGGATTTTGTGGAGGAACTGCTGAACGGACAACAGATGACCCATACAGAGCTGGAGAGCCGTTGTCGCATGCTGGGGTACCCGCTTGCTGGACATCATCTCTGTGTCGCTGTTCGCGTAGAGGTAGCCGATCAGACGATGCTCGGAGACATGCATCAAAGTGTCATTACGTTGATGCGGAGGCTTAGCGATCGTCATCAGCGCTCTTATTTACTGCGCGAGCGGCCACATTGCCTCTTGTTTATTTTGCCGGATGATCAGACGAGCCTGCGCTTGCTGGAACAACTCACTTCCCGCTGGAGAGGGCTGCACCCTTCTCTTGACCTACAAATCGCATTGAGCAATCCCTGTGAGCAATTGCCAAACGTCGTCAGTGCCTCCGAAGAAGCGATGTTTGCTCTACAAGCGTACCCGCTGTTGGCCCAATCCCCGCAAATTTTGCGATACCGGGATATGCAGGGCTATCAGTTTTTATTTCCGTACCATCGTGAAAAAGAAAGCTTGCTCCGCCTGTGGAACCCATTGCTGGAACCATTAATTCGCTATGATACGAAATACAATCAACAGCTTCTCGAAACACTTGAAGTGTATTTGGCCCAGAATGGAAACGGTCTACAGACCTCGCAAGCCTTGTATATCCATCGACATACGCTCAAGTACCGGTTGACTCAAATTGAAGAAAAAACAGGCTACCGCCTGGAGGATGCTCATCAACGCTGGCAGCTTCAGTTGGCCCTGATGGCCCGTCGTCTGCAACAGCAGTTGTATCCTACAAACAGGTAGCCTGTTATTCCCTCGTCGGGCGAAGTGGCCTTACCCATATATTCATGTCTTCATAACCTGAAAAGATCGTACAATTGTTAATTAGCCGTCCGCGGTATGCATAGCCCATTTTGGCAGCCGTCACATTCATTCCTGCAGATTGTGCCCGGGTCAAGGTGTACAAAAAGTAAATCCCCGCCTCCTCCATCCTTTGTTCCAGCGCGATAAACAGCGGTTGGAGGAGACCTTTCCCCGCATGGTCTGGATGGGTCGCGCAATCCGTCATTTCCGCTGAACCAAATCGTTCCGATACTTCAGCTGACGCAGCACATGCAATCTTGCCTTCAAATTCAACGACATAGTAGATGGTGCCTTCTTGCATGGTTTTGCGAATGTAGGACGGATCGTTCATCGGTGTAGGATACGTCGCGAATACCAGTCCATACAGACACGCCAATTCCTTCGTATCTGCCTCCGTTGCTTCACGCAGGTGGTATCCATCGGGTAATGATTTCTCTATCGTACTCCCCGCTTTTGACAGGCTTAGCGTAAGAATTTCCTCGGCAAGTTTTTCTGCACCAGAGGTAGCCCGCTCTTTCGTCAGATAGCGGGTGAGCATCTGTGCGTTTTCCCCTTGAAAAAAACCATCGATGGTTCCCTCCAGCTCGTAACCCAGGGATTTCCATTGCGGAATATCTTGTTTCTTCCCGTACACAATGACTTTTGTTGCCTCTGACTCTTCGGCCAGCTCCTTCATGACCCGATCCCACTGCTCGATTTGTGATGGTTCATATACCTGCAGCTTTACCCGACGATTTTGTCGATCAATGATCAGGTCGCCAGCGTCCTGTGCGCCTACAACATTTATCACGGTCTTCATCCTCCCCTACAGTACTCCTCCTCTCATTGTAGCAAAACAAGTAAGACCGTCATCTGCCAATCTGTATAAAAAAGCGTTCTTCATGCACAAAAAAACACAAGGTGGGCATATTGTTGGGTCATATTCACTTGTTCTTCATACCATGAAAGTAGATGCTTCATGTGCAAGAAGGAGGGTGTTTTTTGTGAGCTGCAATAACAATTTTGCCCTGATCCTTGTCCTCTTTGTCCTTTTGGTCATCGTACTCGTTGTAATCGGATAGACTCCTGGAGATGCCTCTCATGTCAGGTCGTATCGAGGGGCCTTTTACATATCATGGTAGTAGGTGACACATGCTCGAGAAGGGAGGAAGCCCTCGTGCCCCCACTTATCTATGCCCATCGTGGCGCTTCCGGCCTATATCCGGAAAATACGATGGAATCGTTTCAAGCAGCCGTCCGCAGAAGAGCCAATGGGATCGAATTGGACGTCCAGCTCAGCAGTGATAATAAGCTGGCTGTCATTCATGACCACAACCTGGAGCGCACGACCAATGGTTCTGGATTGGTGCGAAATTACACATTGCGTGAACTGCGTCAGCTACGTGCGGATAAAGACTCGTCTATGCGAGTACCTAAAGCCCACATTCCAACCCTGCAGGAGGTATTCCAGACGTTTGTCGACACACCACTGCGCTTCATCATCGAGATGAAAAATTTTTTCCTGGATCAACCCCACTTAGAGGAGCTCGTCATCGAACAAATCAGGCGATATCAGCTAACGGAGCGAACCATTATTTCAACGTTTAACTTCGACAGCCTTTTACGAATCAAGCAATTGGATGCCACGCAAACGACGGGACTTTTATATATTGGACCACTCGCCAAGCCTTGGGAAGTAGCACGCAGCTATCGAGCTGATCAATTGCACGTCCCTTATGATCAATTGACGGAAGACTTGGTCAAACAAGCAAAGGATCATCATTTTGAAGTTTTGAGCTGGACCGTAAATACTGGTCGGCAAATCCAGCGAGCCATTGACTGTGGTGTAGATGGTCTGATCACCAATTACCCGAAGCGTGCGAGAAATCTGATTCGCAATCTATAAAAAAAGGAGCCCAGAAAAGGCTCCCTTTGTTGCTGCATCATTACGTACGTGGCACGAAAAACTTTCCTTGCCAGCTATTCCGCGCTTTCAGTTCTGCATCAATGCCATTTAGAACTTCCCACTTTTTGCGACTCCACATCGGTCCAATCAAGAGATCGGGTGGTCCGTCCCCTGTGATTCGATGGACGATCATCTCTGGAGGTAAAATTTCCAATGTATCCACAACGAGCTTCGTGTACTCTTCCTGTGACAGGAATTCCAACAAACCTGCGTCGTATTGCTTCACCATCGGCGTTTTGCGCAGTAGGTGCAACAGGTGTATCTTGATCCCCTGCACATCCAGATGTGCCACAGCATCTGCCGTCTGCATCATCTCTTCGTGGCTCTCTCCTGGCAATCCGTAGATGATATGAGAGCATACACGGATGTTGTGCTTGCGCAAACGCTCTACAGCATCCACGTAGCATTGATAATCGTGCGCCCGATTAATTAACTGGGCTGTGTGCTCATGTACTGTCTGTAGACCGAGCTCCACCCACAAATATGTGCGCTCATTCAATTCAGCCAAATACTCCACAACATCGTCAGGCAGGCAGTCAGGACGTGTGGCAATGGAGAGTCCGACTACACCTTCTTGTTGGAGGATGACTTCGTACATCTCCCGTAGCTCCTCCACTGGTGCATACGTATTCGTGTACGCTTGGAAGAAGCCCAAATACTTGGCTTGCGGCCATTTCTCGTGCATGCGGTTTTTCACATCATGAAACTGTCTTTCCAGGTCCATTCTGCGGTCACCAGCAAAATCTCCAGATCCTCTCGCGCTGCAGAACGTGCAGCCGCCTGTCGCTACTTTCCCATCCCGATTCGGACAACTAAAACCGCCATCCAATGGAACCTTGAAAATCTTTTCGTGAAAAGTCCCTCTTAAATGATAATTCCATGTATGGTATCGCTTATCGCCCCACAACAATGGGACGTCGTTGCTGTGAATATCTGTCGCGAGCTTCATTGCTGTTTTCCTCCTATGGGCACCGCTACGTCTGGCGCTGGTGCCTTAATCCCGTTGGCGAACGCTACTTGCTTGATCACGTCATTATACCAAATTCGGCAACGGTCTCGCTACTTTAAGATAATAGGAAAACCACAGGTGAAAATTCCCCCTGTGGTTTTTGCTTTACGTCACTATTGCTGGATCTCCTCGATACGAATCGCGCGTGTGTGAGAGGTATGACTCCACTCTTGGTTTTTCTTCGTAAAGAACGCGTAAAACATAATCGGAAGCCAAGTCAGGAAAAAGAATGGTAGCAAGAGGAGCCCGAAATACCCCTTCCACGGAACTTTATCCAAATAGAGGGCCAAGATCGGCAACAGGTAGAACACGGCAGTAGAACCGTATACCAGCCATGTAGGCAAGATCGTGGATACTGTTGTCAGCGTACCGATATCAAAAAATCTTGCCAAGAACAATACCGACATCATCGTCACCATCAGCACATACATCGGTTGGAAGAGGTAGAAGGCTGCATCAAGCATTCCCAGCTTTCTTGACTTCAATCCATTAAACAATACAGCTCGAATGTAGCGTCCTGCCACATCGTAATGCCCTTGCATCCAACGCAAACGCTGGCGCATCGACGATTTTAAATCAATCGGTTTTTCATCCCAGACCTTGGTGTCATGTGCCCAAGTCGGGTAAATACCGCGTTCAATACAACGTGTTGCAAATTCCAGGTCTTCCGTGAGACTGGTTGCTCCCCAGCCCATTTCTTTGAGCAGGTTGCTCTCAATGCACAAGCCAGTTCCGCCCAAAGTATTCGGCAGTCCCAAATTGTGACGAGCCAGCTGCCACATACGGTTTGTAAACCAGTAGGTAACCGCATAGGACAACGTAATCCAGGAATCAAACGGGTTCTTGGAGTCGAGGTAACCTTGAATCACACGCGCCCCTTTGCTGAGACGGTCATTCATTACTTTCAGGAAGTTTTTCTCAACCAAGTTGTCAGCATCAAACATGACGACAGCGTCATACTGCTTAGGTCTTGCCCAGAGGTTCTCCAGCATCCATTCGATGCCGTAGCCTTTCCCACGCTTGGATGTGTCAAAACGCTCACATGCGATTGCACCATGCGCCCGACTAATTTCTGCCGTGTTATCTGTACAGTTGTCGCAAATGACGAAGATGTCGTACATTTCACGTGGATAGTCGAGTTTCTTCAGGTTTTCAATAAGCGGAGCAATTACGGCGCTCTCATTGTGAGCTGCCACGAGCACAGCAAACGTCTTTTGCGGCTCAGTTGTTACTTGCTCTTTTTTGCGGAACAGGCCTGCACAAGAAACCAGTGTTTGGTATGTGCCGATTACACCCACCGCAGAAGTAAATCCGATGAATAATCCCTCAATGATCTCTCTAATTACACTCATGGGTTCTTCTCCTCGACCTAAACCAGATTGGGTCTGATCTGAATTTAGGTAGTGTTGTTTTTCCAACATTTCTCTATTGTTTTTCTCTCAATTGGCAGTTTACATCAAATGCGATTCATAAGCAATGACCCAAAAGTGGGAAAAAATAAGGCACTGCTATCACCTTTCCCACCTTTTTCTCTTTCTATTCGACAGTGCTTCGCAGTTGGCAGAAAAAAAAGCCCTTGTCGAAAAAGGCTCCATTTATTTAGAAAAATACAAACACTCGTTTCCATTTCTTCCTGATTGTTTCCGGGATTGGTGCGGTCGGCGAGACTCGAACTCGCACGGGTCGCCCCGCCACCCCCTCAAGATGGTGTGTCTGCCAATTCCACCACGACCGCCTATAAACGCTGATTTTACTCGTGTTTTTCTGTTGACACGACGTACGTTTTTGAGTATACACAATCAATTTTCGCAAGTCAATATCGTTTTCGACTGAATCGAGCCCATATTTTTCCTGTCAAACTATCGTTTTTTTGTCCAGTCTTCTATTAGATACGTTTGTCGAAAAAGAAAGTTACATGTCGCAAAAACTTCGAAAGAATGCAAACGCCTCTCTACAAAAATATCATCGTTTCGTCACATTTTCCGAATAGAAAGGGAGCCATATTCTGTGATTTTTTTACATAATTTATGACAAATCAGACAAAATATTTCCAGTTGTGGATGAAAGTTTTTTTACTATTTTTTTGAAATAGGCCATATGACTTATCACTTGCTTCTGTTTGCATCCTGAAAGACGCGTTATCTTCTACGAAAAAAACCTCCTGCGGACGCCACAACGTCTTAGGGAGGCTATCTTTTGAAAAGGCGTGGCGTCCCAGGAGAGATTCGAACTCCCGACCGACGGCTTAGAAGGCCGTTGCTCTATCCTGCTGAGCTACTGGGACTAAAATGGAGGGAGTACCCGGATTTGAACCGGGGATAAGGGTTTTGCAGACCCGTGCCTTACCACTTGGCTATACTCCCATGTTGTTATGGGGCGATCGATGGGACTTGAACCCACGAGTGCCGGAGCCACAATCCGGTGCGTTAACCCCTTCGCCACGACCGCCATATTTTTTTGTAGTTTGGTAGCGGTGGAGGGAATCGAACCCCCGACCTTTCGGGTATGAACCGAACGCTCTAACCAGCTGAGCTACGCCGCCAAAATAAAAAAGGCGGAGAGTGAGGGATTCGAACCCTCGCTACGCTTGCGCATACTAACGGTTTAGCAAACCGTCCCCTTCGGCCTCTTGGGTAACTCTCCGTGATTATATGCACCTTCAAAACTAGATATGCATGATTGCTAAGGATTTGTGGATAAGTCCTCGACCGA